>DATNNZ010000313.1:0-8441 GCA_035601575.1 Chthoniobacterales bacterium | reverse complement strand
CGGACTTACGGTTTTTCCGTCCCGTGGAAACATATAACAATAGCTACTCTTGGAGACAGCTTGGGACTGGTCGCCGTTGTAAAACAGCACGTCTTATTCGAAACGCTACGGCATTTTCGTGCGGAAAAAGCAAGGGAGTTACGACTCCGCTATGAAGTGGAATACTTCTGTCTAAATGATTCTCAAGAGCAGGTGTTAGATAAAACGAAAGTCCGAAATCTCGGAACGGCATTGGCGGGAATTTGCTCTAGGGATAGGAACCTGATGGACGGGCACAAGCAGCAGATCAGGAAAAGTTGGCACGCAATGTGGTTCATCGTATCGAGCTGCGGGAACGACTCATCGAGTATGGAATACCAGAGAGAAGAATTATGCCCAGAAGTGAAACTATTCAGAGAGATTATTTAGCGGCGGACGGTCTTCCGGTCCGAAAGAGACCGAGACCGCCGGCACCGTGGTTGTGTATACGCCCGAGAATCGGGAGGAACTGGCGGTTTGCTATTTCCTTTTCTCTGAGGCCTATCGTTTTGCCTGGAAGTTCGATCAGGAAGTTAACATTAAAACGCTCGCCTGGTCGGGCGGAGACTGCCGAAAAGGAGCCTCTGGACATAAGCGTGGCCCGGGCGGCTCTCGCTCTCTTGAACAACAGTCGTGGCGCGACCTTTCAATTTACTGTGCCGAGCCCGCGAAATTCACGCGACGCACCGGGAATGGACCGTTGATTGTGGACTAGCTAGATAGCCCCTAAATAAACGTTTTCGCGTCTTCCCGCGAACGGGTAAGACCAAGTAGTTCTGCAAACCGAGCTTCGTAGGAATCGCAAATGGGCGAGTCGCCGTTAGGTTCGATCCATTCTGGATGTTGTGCCCGGAGCGAGACGCGGATCAACTCCCGTAGTTCAGCATAGCTGCGGATTTTATCAGACATCGCTCTATGCAAGGGCTTAGGGCTGATGATCGCTCGGTAGGTTAGGGGCGGCGAGCACTCGCCATATACCGGCACACGCGGTGCGTGGCGTGGCGCAGATGGATTTCCATCGGGTCCGGCGCCGGGCCAAGCTGGCGGCTTTGCAGCGTTGCCGATCCAGAAGTAGCCCAAGAAGACCGCTTGGTGTCAGGGTTGGAATCGGTGCGCTTTGTGGATAGAGCGTACGATATTCATGCAAGGTGGTAATCGTCCGATGCATAGGGTATTGGTTCGTTGAGATCGCGTTTTCCGGACATCGGATCAGTTAGCGTGCCAGAACCCCAGAAACAGCATAACATGTTGAAAATAAAGAAATTATGGAACTGCTCAATCGGCCGGACGCTCAGGACGAAATTCTGGATGTTCGAACATTCGTTTTGTGGACGTAGCCCGCAAATCTCATGCGCTAATCCGGAGCAAGGCGCGCTGACTGCGGGCTAGCTGGACTAAGCAAAGCTACAGCGATCTTCAATTATTCCTTGAAATGTTAGCGCAGAAACCCGGGCCGCAATCGAGGGCGATGGTCTTTGTTGTAGACGACGACGTCTTCGTGCGGGAGGCGTTGGAAAGTCTGGTTCGGTCAGCTGGATTTGAGGTTGAGACGTTTGCCTCTGCCCAGGATTTTTTAGATCATCGGAAGCCGGATGGGCCGAGCTGTTTGGTGCTGGATGTACGGTTGCCAGGCCTAAGCGGGCTTGATCTACAGAAGAGGATCAGAGAGGCAAACCGGGAAATTCCCATCGTTTTTATTACCGGTCACGGCGATGTTCCGACTTCAGTGCGGGCGATGAAAGCCGGAGCTGTCGAATTTCTTATCAAACCGTTTTCCGACCAGGATTTATTGGACGCGATTCAACAGGCGGTAAAACGCGACGCATCTGCGCGTCAACAGCACGCAGAGATGCAGGATTTGTACGGGCGGTATGAATCACTAACGCCACGCGAGCGGCAAGTGATGGAAAAAGTGGTCTCTGGGCTGCTCAACAAACAAGTCGCTGCGGAACTGGGTACCAGTGAGATCACCGTCAAGGTCCAGCGCGGCCAAGTGATGCACAAGATGCAAGCCGGCTCGTTGCCGGACCTGGTCAGAATGTCTGAGAAGCTGCGGATCTGGAGGGCAAGGAAGCAGGTAGAACGCGTCTCTCCGAGACCACCGTAATCGAGCTAGACAGGTAGGAGGGCATGTCTCCGAGACCGCCTAGCGTCAGCGAATGACCAGGGCATTCGCGTGCGGATTCGACCCCGGCCAAATAGCAAGCAACGCCGAATTTATTTACGATGGTCTCGGAGAGACACGCCCTACCCACATATACCAACGTATAATAGATGCTTGCCGCAAAAAGTGGTCATCTTGCTGCGTGGCGGTCCAGCTGATTTCGGTTGTTGACGATGACGAATCGGTCCGTGAGGCCCTTTGCGGATTGCTAAGGTCGGTCGGGTTCGCAGTGAACTCGTTCGCTTCAGCCGAAGGGTTCTTAGCTTCGAACCAACTTGAAAGCGCGGACTGCCTGGTGCTGGATGTGCGTATGCCGGGAATGGGTGGCATCGAGCTTCAGCGGCAGTTGGTTGCCGGTCATTACGAAATCCCGATTATCTTTGTCACGGCATATGAAGAGGATGGGATGCGCGCACGAGCGCTAAGCGGGGGCGCGAGAGCTGTTCTGATTAAGCCGTTCAGTGAGGAGGCAATTCTGAGTGCAATTCACTCGGCGCTGATCGCCCAATGATTCAAACACAAGCCGATGCGGAAAACGATAACGGGCTGATGGGGAGAGAAGATTTTCTTGAGGGTTTTGTAAGCTGCGGGGGTTTTAATCTGTGTGCGTGCAGAACGCGCTTACGCAGGCGGAGTAGAAAAACGTTGCCGCTGGCAAGTTAAGCTGAGTATGCAGAACAGTTTGGCGAGAAGGAGGTAACTTATGAGTGAATCTGTTTCTCAAATTTACGTCGTAGATGATGATGTGTCCGTGCGGGAGGCGGTAGGGAGTTTGATCAGGTCAGCTGGCTTCAGCGGGAAGACATTTGCGTCGGCGCAGGAGATGTTGGCCAGTTTGCGAGAGGAGCTGCCGAGCTGTTTGGTGCTGGATATCCAGCTTCCCGACATCAACGGCTTTGAACTACAACGGGAGCTGGCGACCAAAGACATTCAGATCCCGATTATCTTTCTTACTGGTCATGGCGACATTCCGATGTCGGTGCGGGCGATCAAGGCTGGAGCGTTGGAGTTTTTGACCAAGCCTTTTGATGACGAGTATCTGCTGGAGGCCATCCGAAGCGCAATTGCACGCGACAACAAAAACGAGCGGGCTCCAGGAGCAATCACCAAAGAGCGCTTTGACGAATTTAGCGCAACGGACAGGGCGCCAAGAGCCATGCCGCATCAACCGGAAATCGTGATCTCCTCACACCTTAACGGAAGCGGGAAGGCGGCTGCGGCGTTTGGCGAAATTATTGGTCAAAGCAGAGCGTCGCGGCAAATCATCAGACAAATCGAGATGGTAGCACCAACGGATGCTACCGTTCTGGTTCTGGGCGAGACTGGCACCGGGAAAGAATTGATTGCACGGGAACTGCACCGGCGCAGCCGGCGCAAAGATAAGCCCTTGGTCCGGGTGAATTGCGCCAGTATCCCGAAAGCATTGTATGAGAGCGAGTTCTTCGGCCATGCGAGGGGTTCGTTTACCGGCGCCGTTAAAGATCGCATTGGCCGCTTTGAGGCAGCCGCCGGTGGAACGCTGTTCCTGGATGAGATCGGCGAAATCCCGCTGGAACTCCAGAGTAAACTGTTGCGCGTTCTACAGGAGAAATGCTACGAACGGGTGGGCGAGGAGAGGACCCGGTGTGCAGATGTTCGGATCGTCGCGGCCACTAATCGGGACTTGAAGAAAGAGGTCGCAGCCGGCCGCTTTCGCGAAGACCTGTATTATCGATTGAATGTCTTTCCGGTGAAAGTTGCGGCGCTACGGGATCGAAAGGAAGACATCCCCCTTCTCGCGGCCCATTTTATTGATCTATCGGTCAAAGAACTCGGATGTCCGAGACCGCGACTAACTCGAGCAGGCATAGAAACCCTCCAAAATTATGATTGGCCAGGCAACATTCGCGAACTGCGCAACGTCATCGAACGAGCAGCTATCTTTGCTCAGGGCGGTGCACTGGACTTTGACTTGCCAGCGACTGGAGTCGATCTGAATTCCTTTGTCTTAGAGGATGGTAACGAAGTCGAACCGGAATATCTCACCGATGCAGAAATGCGCAGTCGCGAGCGCGAGAATCTTTTTGCCGTTTTGCGGAGGACCAGCTGGAAAATCAAAGGCGTTGATGGAGCCGCGGAGCTTTTGGGACTTAAGCCCACCACGTTGATCTCGCGGATTGAAAAGATGGGATTGAAGCGTCCTGCTTGAAAGAACGCATCACGCGTTATCTAACTCGCATAAATTTCCGTTTTCTTGAGTTCTTTCCCAGATCGACTGGGTTTGCCTATAAATTCAACGGAAGTGGGGCCAAAAATGAACCAGCGTTGGTACTATTAGGGCTGTCAGTAAGCCGTTTAGTCCAATCGCCAGGGCGGCAAAGGCGCCAGCTATTTCGTCAAATGAGATTGCGTGCGCAGCGCCGATTCCGCTTCCAGCGGTGCCGGCGGCTAAACCGTACGCGCGCCAGTCAGTAATCTTTGCCCACCTTAATAACGATTGGATAGAGATGGCTACCAGAACGCCACCCGCGATGGCGAGAACGGCGGCGAGTGAAGGAATTCCTCCGACGGTTTGGGTTACCTCGATAGCAACGGGTGTGGTCACTGCCTTGGGAGCCATGGAGAGTGCAGCCGCACGGCTTCCGCCGCAGATTTCGACCAGGGCGATTCCAGCGATGGCTGAGACCAACGAACCGGCGGTTAGGGCCAGAGCGACTCCTGGTAAGCTCCGCCTGAGATGTCCGAAATTGCGTACCAGAGGAACCGCAAGCGCTACCGTTGCGGGCCCGAGGAGAAAGTGGATCAACTGTGCGCCAGCGAAGTAGGTCCTGTACGGGGTAGCGGTTATACCCAGAATGCCACCGATTAAAAGAATCGAAATGAGAACCGGGTTTGCTAATGCGGCACCGCGACACGCTCGTTGGATCGCATGACCGATCAAGTAACTGAGAATCGTGAGAGTCAGCCCGAAAAGCGGTGTCGGCGTTAGCTGAACCCAAAGGTCGTGCAGTGCGCTCGTATTCATGATTGGCTCCCTTGAACTTCTTTCCCGTCCGAAAAGATTGGTGCGGCGACAGCAACGGTCGATGGCGAGCTGATCCAGTGCATGACATAGGCGGTCACGAACAGAGATAAGAACGTCGAGCCAACCAACCCGACAAGAATTGGGATCCATTCCCGACCAATCAGATTTAAGTTTCCGATTACGCCGACGCCAGCGGGGACGAAGAGTAGACCAAGACATTGGAGGAGCACGTGAGTGGTCGAAATCAACGGTTCCGAGAGTGCGCTCGGCTTCCGCAACAGGAACGATGCCAAAAGAAACATGCCGATCACCGGTCCGGGCACCCAGAGTGAGAAGATGCGATGGAGAGATTCCCCGACCAATTGAAAACCGACTAGGATGGCGAACGCGTTCAACATTTATTAAAGTCAGTTTGATTTGGAGAAGTCTGGTAAGCCAAACACCCCACGATTTCGGCCGAAGACTGTTGAGTGAGAACTATGTCTGTTTTCAAGCGAAGCATTGTGCGAAAAGACAAATGCGGGAATCCCGCGCTTATTACCGTACCTGGTCGGCCGATCAAAATTGGGTTGTTGGGTCCACCAGAAGCTCGGATCCTCGACTTGGCAGGTCCATGGGAAGTATTCACACGGGCTAACGAAGTTCTGGCTGAACAGCAACCGAACCGGAAATCAGCCTATCAACTTACGCTCGCGACGATCGACTCCTCCAAATTGATCGATTGCTTCGGCCAACTCAGCATCAGAGTTGGCGGCGACTTTCGCTCGCTGGGCCGTGGTTTGGACACGCTGCTTGTCGGCGGCGGACGTGCTACCTGGGAACTCCCAAAGAATGAAGATTTTCTGACCTGGCTCAAAGAAACTGGAAGCAACGTTCGCCGGCTCGCCGCCATCGGCAGCGGAGCGTTTTTCCTGGCGGAAGCGGGCTTACTTCAAGGCAAGCGCGCGACAACTCATTGGCGTTGGGCGGACCGTCTGAAAACCAGTTATCCAAGCATTCTGGTGGATCCAACTCCAGTTTTTTGTACGTGATGGCCACGTTTACACTTCGGCCGGTGTCTCTGTGTCCATGGATTTAAGTGTCGCAATGGTGGAAGAGGACTATGGCCACATGGTTGCTGCGGAAGTGGCCAAGCGCCTTGTCCTCTTCGTTCATCGATCCGGACAACAACCTCAGGTTAGCCAGGCACTCACGTTGCAATCTTCTGGCAACGATCGACTTCGCGACCTTCGTCCCTGGATATTGAATCATCTGGAGAAGGATCTCTCGGTAGAGGCTCTGGCCAAAAGAGCCGCGATGAGCGTGCGTAACTTTAGCCGGCGCTTTCGAGAGTTGTTTGGTGTCACTCCGGCCGACTTTGTGACGCGCGTGAGGGTCGAAACAGCTTGTCGGCGCCTGGAGGAGAGCAAATTGACAATCGAGCAGATCGCGACCGAATGCGGTTTTTCAAGTGCCGAGCTATTACGCCGAGCTTTTCATCGCACGCTCGGAAGCGTCCCCAGCCGGATTAGAGAAAATTCCGCAGCTCCGAGCTTGTTGCCCTGAGTCCGCCTTCGCCATTACCTCGTAATGGCGCAAAATGATCGTGGTACGATAATCATCTTGGCCGAAATCGTTGGGTGGGTATCCTTGTGAGTGCGCGCTCATCCGGCGACGGTGACGTATGAAAATTGATTACGAAAACATTGGGATGGAGAAATCAAATATATCCAAGTTTGACTTTCGAAAGAACGACGGCTTGGGTTTCCAACTAATACCGATAGGAACCTTTGCCGGCACTATCGAACAGCTCCTCCTCGTTCGGAACGGTGAGATCGTTCCTTCAGATACCGGCGATCAAGGCGGCGGTCAGAACTGAGTTCGCGGTTAGAGAATCTTCGCGCAGTTGTACGATCTTGATTGTCAGCACTTCAAAGGCCTCAAAGAATTGACATTAGCTTCCCTTCCAATCGCCATTCACTTTGGCTTGAAGTGCTCGTAGCCGCTTAAACTGTTGTGAAGCCTCGGTACACTAGCGTGTTACTGCCGTTTGAGTGCCTCTAGTTCTTCCAGGGTGCGCGGCCACTCGGATCCGAACAGCCGCGATAAACTCCGATCCGCGAGGACTATTCCACCCGTCTGACATCGGGCGCAGTAGTTAGTCTCGTTATCGGCGTAGCGAATACGCAGAACTTTTTCGCCACATCGGGGGCATGGTTGCCCGTAACGGCCATGGACGGCCATCCCCTTGTGAAATGCAGTGACTTTATCCGGGAAACCAGTACCGGCTTCGGTTTGTAAGCGATGGACCCACTGCTGAAGCGTGTGACGCGCGGCAACGAAGAGCCGTTGCCATTCATCCGGCTTGAGTTTGTGCGTTCGCGTAACAGGCGATAGCTGCGCGGAGTGCAGAATCTCGTCTGAATACGCATTGCCGATGCCGCTCACCAGGCGGGGATCAGTCAGGGCTCGCTTGAGCGTACGGTTTTCCGCGCTGAGTGCGACGCGAAAAGACTCGAGATCGCTTGTCAATATATCGATTCCTCCCGGGTCTATCGAGCGCAAGCTTTCTTGGCTGCTGAGGAGGTGTAATGATGCCCGATGTTTGGTGCCGGCTTCGGTCACTATAAGAGAACCATTGGGAAAATCGAACGCCGCAAGATTGCCACGCCCGGCTAACGAGGCCTGTGGTGGTCGCCAGTGTAGCCGACCGGCAATCATCAGGTGAAGCACTAACCAGAGATCGTTCTCCACTCCAATGGCGATTCGTTTGCCAACTCGCCGCAGTTCGCGAACGACACGCCCCTCCACTTCGTGAATCGGTGGCTGTGCGCTTCGAAGCAGAAAAGTACTTGCAACTCGAACTTGAATCAGTCGCTGACCGATTATCCGTGATTCCAGCGCCGCAATATAAGTGACGATATCCGGCAGTTCCGGCATTCCGATGAATTACTGACTGAAAAACACCCAAAAGACAAACAGCGTGTGAGGCGAACAGCAAATTGCTTCTTTTCACCGTAGGCGTAAACCTGCGCTCGGCTTCTCTACATAAGCCGCAAAAACCAAATGGGAAGTGTTGCAACTTTGCAGTCATCCGGTGATAGGGTAGCTGGATGCTCCTCCTGGCATCTTTAGTTTGCGGTTTATTCAAGTGCCGGCAATTTGAGCCGGAGGTCATCCTGTTGGCGGTGGGATGGTACTTGCGCTTTTCCTTGTCGTACCGCGACGTCGAAGAGTTGCACGCCGACCATGTCACGGTGTGGCGATGGGTTCAGC
>DATNNZ010000312.1:0-9187 GCA_035601575.1 Chthoniobacterales bacterium | reverse complement strand
CGATCTCCTGTTCAAAAATTCTATCTTCCCGGCCTCCTGTTGCTCGTTCAGCCCGGGCCCGCCGCCGGCGACCAAATGCCATGACCCCACTCCGTGTGCGATGTTCTTAGCGCGAAGCCGAACCTCGATGTGAAAACCCCTACTCTTCTTTGAGATCTCTGCGATCTCCTGTTCAAAAATTCAGGTCTTCGCGGCCTCCTGTTGCCCGTTCAGTCTGGGCCGCCGGCGACCAAATGCCATGGCCACACTCCGTGTGCGATGTTCTTAGCGCGAAGCCGAACCTCGATGTGAAAACCCCTACTCTTCTTTGAGATCTCTGCAGTGCTGACATTCAAGATCGTACAATTTCGCGAGGATTCTTAAGCTGCGATCTTGGTAAGTTGTTCAACATCAGCGTAGCAGGCAGCCAGTAAGGCGGTGATGATTCGTCGGCCTTTTGCAGTGATTTGGTAGCGATGAGTGCGAGGCAGTTTTCTGAGTAAGCCATGAGCTCGCAGCAGAGCAAATTGGCGAGTAACCGCGGCACTGCGGCGGCGGATCTCTGCCTTGGTTGTTTTGACTTTGGTTGGCGGGTAGAGTGAAGCGCGCAGAGCGGCATTGCGGATGCCACTGAGGGCAAACTCGCCACGGCTGAGGGCTCGGAGTAAAGCGTGATCTTTTTGGGCCAAAGCATTCAGTCCGCGATAGCGCTTGCCATCGCGGATAATGGGAGCGCAGACCTCAGCGGCTTCCTGCAGAAGGGAACTTGAGCCGGTCACACTGGCCAGGGCCTCAAGATAACGCTGGTTGGCCGCGCGACAGACTTCCGCCCGCCGGTACATATCGCTGACCCCTTTGCGTAAAATACGCCAGCTTTTCGGCCCCTTGGGCTGGCCTTCTTTGGCACGATAGACTCGGAAGTCCTTGGGCCGGACTATGGTGGTTTCCACTCGCAGAAGGCTGCCCTCCTTGTCGTACATCTTGAGCGAGTTGCCATTGAGGGTGTGGCGAATTCGCACCCCTTCAGTTCGTTCTTGGAGCCGAGAGTTGACTTCTCCTTCAAAGCCAGCGTGGGCTTTGCCACTACTTTGGGGAACTTTCCGACCAAAGAAGCGCAGTACATCGGGACTTTGAAAACTGCTGATCGCATGGCGTAAAAATTGGGGATAGAGCTTGTGCAGTTGCTTGGCTTGCTCAAAGAGGACGTCAGTGGCGTATTCACTTTGGGAAGCACTCCAGTAGTAGCTCAGTCCGGGCATCGGAGCGCTAATTTCGCCGTGCAGCGGATGGGCCAGGGCTAAAAAGGACTGCAGCAACGCGGGCCAATTGCTGGCTAACTGTTCATCCAGGAGCTTTTGCGCTGCTGCGTAATCCTCGATCCAGAGAAAACAGTTGTCTCGCTGCCGATAACCAAGACCAACTCGATCCATCTGACGAGCTAGCCAATGCCGGCCGTTGATGCACACATCGACGCTAAAGGGAAACCAGGTTTGCACCCGGATGTGCATCAAGCCAATTTCGGGATGCTGATAGTAATGGTACAGATGCGTGCACTTGGCTGACTCCATGACCAAACGCAAGCTTTTGGCTTGGCGATCGCCACGGACCCGAAACGAAAGACAGGGTTCCACACAGCTTAACAACACGATGGCTCCTTCTTGGATTGCTTCTTTGGCCACCAACTCTTGCACAAGCGCTTCCTTGCTGATCTCCGAACTCGGTAAATAAATCTGAGGCCTTCCCAGCTGCTGGAAACGCTCGTAGGCTAACTTTTTAACCCGATCGCTTAAGCCCTGCGCAAAGCCCTTGAAGTGCTTGATCAACACTTTGCAGTGGTTGAGATAAACCTCCGGTCCCTCCGGACAAAACAGCGGACGCAACGTCGCACGGAACCTTATCCGATCGAAGCCGCTCAGAACGGCCGTGACGTACTGGCCAAACTTGCTATAAAAACTCTCTGGAACGCCGTGTGGTCTTGGTGCGGTTTGGTTTTGCATCCTCCGCTTTTACCAAACCCACGGCGATCCAACACCCCTGATCTGTGGTTGCGGCTATGCCGCGCTGTGATCTCCTGTTCAAAATTCTGTCTTCGCGGCCTCCTGTTGGTCGCTTGTCAATCCGGGCTCACTGCAGCTGGGACCAAAACCCCGTCGCGCATGCCATGGACGATTTTTTTGTCGGCGGGAACGATTGTGGCAAGGACGCCTCCAAGCCGGATATCGTGCTCGGATACGACGAAGTAATACGGGCATAGACGCACCCTGCCCCGCATCGACTCAATCAGTCCGGTGGTCGGATTCAGGAACCGCTGGTTGTACAGTTTGCCTTTGTGAAAGCGCTGCAAAATGTACGGATTCCTCGGGAAAGAACGAAGCGCTTCGTCAATACGATCGGACCAAGCCTGGTGCGAAAGATCGGTACCGACAAAGACCCCACGACTGCCCCAGGCTTTTTCAGAGAAACCGCTGATCTTGAGCACAAATTCACGTTGTTTTTGGCTGAATTTCTTCAGCTCATTCCAATCCTGGATTTCCAATCCAGGGATGACGGCGTGATGAGGGATGGGAGCAGGATCGAGTACCCAGGTGCGCGGAATCAACCGGCGCAACGCCAGCCAATGACGCTCGCCTAGTTCGCGCCGCCAAAACTCCTGCAACGGCCTCGACCAGAAGAGCGCTAGCGAAAGTTTTTCTTCGAGAAACGGCTTCAACGGAGGAGTGATGTCCAGGCTTCCTGTCCTAGCCGCAGCGAACAGACTCTCTCGCGAGGGAAGATTGGGTAGATCGAATAGCTCAAAAAATCGGTAAACCGACTCGCTGCGAGAGAAATCCCATTCCTCGGCCCTTACTACTTCCCAAAATGAGTCGGGATATTTTGCAGTGAGATTCTCGGCCAACCATTTCATTTCCGGCCGATAAGTCTGGGCTTCGGTTGAGACCGCGATTACGCCCGAGGGTAATATCGCGCGGAATCCGTCTATCATGCCTTCGGCGCCGCCGATCACGTCAAACCCAAGCTGGCCGTAGGTTTGATTGAGCCATGCGGTCAGCCCGATACCGCCTGGGACCGAATCGAGCTCTGATATTTTCCATCCTTCCTCGGTGAGAATGATATCCGGCCGGATGACCCGAGGTATCGCCCTGAAATCTTTGCGTGACACCTCAATCAGTTCGGGTGGCTTACCTGCCTCGCAGTATTCTGCGACCCAGCCGGGCCGAATGCCTCGCTGGCTTTGGCGGTACAAAAGATTCGTCGCCCGAACAAACTTGGAGAGCCAGTGGCCAAGACGAGCCAATTGGTCAGCGACCTTGGCGTCGACAAAGAAAGGCTCCGGTGCGACCAGCCAATCCTTTTCCGCGAAGAGACCTTCTTCCGGAAATCGTTCACGGACGCTGCGGACTCTGATCAAATCAACGGAGTTTTGCATGTCGCCCTTTTAAGCCAGCTTTTTGAGAGCCAAACGCACCAGGTCGTCCGTATTTAAAGTTTTGGTCGAATCATAAACTTCGTGGAGCGCTTTCTGTGCCTCCACTTGCTTAAATCCCAGCGAAATCAGTGCGAGCAAGGCATCGTTTACCTTGACCTGTTGATCCTCTCTGGCAGTGACCGCGACTTCCCAGGCAGCAGCAACTCCCACTCGGTCCTTGAGTTCAAGAATTATTCGTTCGGCGGTTTTCTTTCCGACGCCACTGATTTTGGCGAGAGCGGCGACATCTCCACGAACAACCGCTGCTTTGAATTGTGATACAGTCATACCACTCAAGACTGCCAGAGCGAGCTTCGGTCCAACTCCGCTGACGTGCTGCAAGAGCAGGCGAAAGAGATCCCGCTCGGCCGAGTTGGCAAACCCAAATAAAAGGTGGGCATCCTCGCGCACGACCAAATGAGTTAAAAGGCGAACCCGTTGACCAACGGGTGGAAGCTGATCAAAACTGGAAAGAGGTATTTGAACCAAATATCCAACGCCCTGAACCGAGATGATGACCTGGGTTGGCCAAGCCTCCGCCAGTTCACCCTCGAGAAATGCTATCATTATGCCTTTTAGAAGTAACTCTGCTCGCCGAAACTGCAAATTGCGCCGATCCTCCGTTTGTTTTTTGGCCGTTCTTTTATCGTTGAACGGCCCCGCCTCGTTGGCCAGCGGAGAACCGGTCATGATTCTCGATCCACATTTTTACCATACGCCCGTCACCCTCCCGATCGCGTTCAGCTCGCGAACGGTGGTCGGATTTTACGACGAAGCAAGCGATGGCACCGTGACTCCGATTTCGGCCGCTTCTTTGGCAGAACATCCGGTGCCGGAGCTAAAGAGACTAGCTTTGGCTCATGCTCGAGCACTGTTCCAGCATCTTACTCCGAAGATCAGTCGCGATAAACATGGCGTCGCGATCGATGTCCGGATTGAAAGCACCGATCCGTCACTGTCTTCTCTTGTGCTCATACCGGGATTTACTGATCAGTTCGCTGATGTTTTGGGAAAGAACTGCGTCGTGTCGATACCTAATCGCCAGGTGATATTTCTTTTTCCCCGGATCGGCGAGGACCTCCAGGAACTGACCGATGCGCTGCGCAGCTTTTATCACAACAATGCGTGGCCGGTCTCGACCGAGCTGTTCGAATGGCGGAACGGCGAACTGATTGCGACTCGAGATTTGGAATCGGGTCGGTGAGGTAATTTACTCAGGACGATTACCGGGGATCGCGTATGCCTCGGACTCTCATTCGCAGTTTAGGGCAGAAGCCTCTGAATCATGTCAGGTGCTAAGTTTTTCTTCTCAATTGCCGTAATAAAAAAATGATGCCGCGCGCTGCCAGGCGCTGCATCGGTGCATGGATACTGCTCAGAACACGAAGCTCCACCTCCTTGACTGCTGGCACGTAGCCAAAGGGCGTACCTACTAAGCGCGCCGAGGCCGCCTACGCAAGCTTCGGCGCGCCCTAGCCTGAAAAGCATGCTTACCAAAAGACGCGGCCGCGACGTAGGCTTTGCGGCATCGGGTTTTCGCCCTACCGTAATGGGCAGATCACGCCGACAGATCTCGTCGTCCTTTCGCCTCGCTTGCTTAAATTGACGCGCATGGGCCGCCGGGGGCGAAGTCGGGAGCCGGTCCCTACTGGTCGATACGGCTATTTCTGAGAAGGTCCCAATTTTTCGTGACATATCCGACGCCGGAAAACAAGGTCAACGCCACCGTGATCGTGAGCAAAGCGATCCCCAGCAATCGCAGCAGATGATTGCCGTTGGTGGTCCATTCCGGTCCCGCGAACTCTCGAATACTGCGGATTGCAAGAAAATAGAGAATGGTGGCGATCTGCCAGGCAGTTTTGTGCTTGCCCAATTTCTCTGCGGGAAGCGTCCGGCCACGAGACGCCGCAATCAACCGTAAACCCGTAACGAGAAACTCGCGGCTCACAATTACGATGACCACCCAGGCCGGAATATCGTGCAGAGCCACCAGGCAGATGAACGCGGCCATCGTCATCACCTTGTCGACGAGGGGATCCATCAGTTGACCGAATACGGTCACAAGATTGTAGCGGCGGGCAATGATTCCATCGGCGTAATCAGTCAAGCTAGCCAAGAGAAACAGGCAGAGAGCGAATGTCTTTGTTCCTCGCCAATCCACACTCAACGCCACAACGAAGGGCAAAGTAACAACCAACCGAGCCAGCGTGAGCTGGTTAGGCAAGTTCATGCGGGCCCTTTACGGAACGCGGGGTGCTTCCAGATTGGCACCCTGGCCTTTAGCTGCTCGATGATGTACTGGCAACCGGCGAAGGCGGTGTCGCGATGAGAGGCACTGACCCGAACGAATAAGGACGGTTCACCAACCGGCACGAATCCGGTGCGGTGATGGATCAGAACCAGGCCGAGCATAAAATCCTTACGAGCAATTTCGGCAATTCGCTTAAGCTCGATTTCCGCCATTTCAACGAACGCCTGGTATTCGATCCCATCAATCGGCTGTTCATTTTCCATTCCCCGCACGACTCCAAAAAAGTCGACCAGCGCCCCGTCACGATCCGAAAATTCCGGGTTGAACCTGGACAACGGCTCCGTCGTCAGTTTGACATCTAGCGGCATCATCAAGGACACTCTAGCAGCCTTTCGGACTTGGAGGTCAAGCGAAAGGACAATTTGCGTTTGGGCGAGCAAAGTAGCTGCGGCTTCCAGCTTTGGTAGCTTGCGCGAGTAAAGAGGCTAGCGTAATGCGAAAGGCAGACGCGCAATCCTCGGCTTGGACGAGCGATCACGCGGCCTATTATTTCAGTTTTGCCAAATCGGATTATGAATACATCGGATATCGGGCTCATAGGGCTTGCAGTGATGGGTGAAAACCTGGTGCTCAATATGGAGAGCAAAGGTTACACCGTCTCGATTTTCAATCGAACCACCGAGGTCACCGACAAATTTGCCGCCGGCCGCGCCAAAGGTAAAAAAATTGTTCCAACCAGATCAATCGAGGAATTCGTGGGGACTTTGGCCCGACCACGCAAGGCGATGATCATGGTCAAGGCAGGCAGTGCGGTTGACGCGGTCATCGACCAACTTTTACCTCATCTTGATCGAGGCGACGTGATTATCGACGGAGGCAATTCCCTTTTTCTCGACACCCAGCGACGAGACAAGGCGCTGGCGGAAAAAGGGATCCATTTCATGGGTATCGGGGTCTCTGGTGGGGAGGAAGGCGCGCTGAAAGGACCATCGATGATGCCGGGTGGATCGGAAGCCGCGTGGCAAATCGTCGCGCCGATCTGTCAAAAAATAGCTGCCCAAGTAGATGGAGAACCTTGCTGTCGATATATGGGTCCGGACGGAGCAGGCCACTACGTGAAAATGGTGCACAACGGCATCGAGTATGGAGACATGCAGCTGATCTGTGAAGCGTATGCCATTCTGCGCGATCTGCTTGGTCTCACTCCAAAAGAGCTGCACGACGTATTCGCCGATTGGAATCGAGGAGACCTGGATAGTTTTCTCATCGAAATCACTGCGAATATTTTCTTAAAACAGGACCCGGAAACCGGCCAAGCCTTGGTCGACGTCATTCTTGATCGGGCCGCGCAAAAAGGAACTGGGAAATGGACTCTTCAGTCGGCGATTGAGCAGACAATCGTGGTTTCGACCATCAATGCAGCGGTGGAAGCCAGGATTCTTTCCTCTCTCAAAGAGCAGCGAGTCCGGGCTTCCAAACAGCTTCCCGGTCCGAGCAACGGCATCTATGAAGGTCATCGTCACGAACTGATCGATGCGGTTCGTGACGCTCTGTACGCGTCAAAGATCATTTCCTATGCCCAGGGCTTCACCTTATTTGCTGCAGCTAGCCAGCAGTTCCGATGGAACCTCCATTACGGAGATATAGCAACCATCTGGCGCGGAGGCTGTATTATTCGTGCAAAGTTCCTTAACCGGATCAAAGAAGCTTTCGACCGCGAGCCGAAGCTCGAGAATCTCATGCTTGATCCGTTCTTCAAAGAGATCCTGGTGCGGACCCAGAAGAATTGGAGATTCGCGATCAGCCAGGCGATTCAAGCCGGCGTCGCCGTACCCGCGTTCAGCGCCTCCCTTGCTTACTACGACAGCTATCGAGAGGAACGGCTACCCGCCAATCTATTGCAGGCGCAACGCGATTACTTTGGCGCCCATACCTACGAACGGGTTGATAAACCAGGATCGTTTCACACCGAATGGCTGCAACCTTAGTTTTGCACAGGAGGCAACAGAGGAAACGGAGAAGGTACCGGGATTCTATCCCCATGGGCTAGACTGAGAACTTCAGGAGTTTAGAATTTTTTGTCGGGGGATTTTTCGAATGACCAATTCTCCGTGCTAAAAGGGTAGATTTTAGCGCCTTGGGTTTGATCTGAAAAACAATCGTGCAAGAGGAGACGGAGGAAACGGAGGTGACTATCCTTTTGCCTAGCCTGTCTGAAGCCACGGTGTCTTAAGGGAGATGCATGCCGATTTTAGCAGAGCGGCGGAGCTCACCGGCGCTATCATCGGCGCAGCCATTGAGGTACATCGCGACAAAGGTCCTGGTCTCATCGAGTCAATTTACCAGTGCCTATCCACAAGGCGCAGCTCCTGAGTTACCTCAAGTTACTTAACGTCCCAATCGGATTGCTCATTAATTTCAACGAAGTCAAGCTAGTGAACGGCGTGCATCGCGTCATTCTGCCGGGCGCGAACCGGTAACTCAGGGAACGGGAAAAATAGAATCTTTCTCCGTTCCCTCTGTTTTCTCCTGTGCAATTGTTTTTTAGAGCAAACGCCTGTAGTACCCAACATGCCTCATGGAACTAATTGACGGAAAAGCGATCGCCCGGAAAATTAATGAGCAGACCCGGGCGAAGGTGGCTCAGCTAAAGCGTTTAGGCGTGGTACCTGGCTTGGCCGTTGTTCTGGTCGGCGACGACCCGGCTTCGGTGGTTTATGTACGCAACAAGGATCGGACGTCTCAAGAGCTCGGCATTCATTCGCGCAAAATCGAACTGGAGACCGGCACGTCCCAAACAGAACTGATGAAGGTCGTCGAACAACTGAATTCAGATCCAGAGATTCATGGCATTCTCGTCCAATCTCCGCTTCCACCGCATCTCGACGAAGGCGCGATCGTCTATGCGCTCAACCCGGCCAAAGATGTAGACGGATTGCATCCGGTCAACGTGGGGAAATTGGCGATAGGTGACCCGACCGCGCTCGTTTCGTGTACCCCACTGGGTTGCCAGCGACTGCTCCTGGAATCCGGGATCGACCCAGCGGGGGCTCATGTCGTGATCGTCGGCCGGAGTATGCTGGTAGGGAAACCGCTGGCTTTACTATTGATGCAGAAAAGGCGCGGGGGCGATGCGACGGTCACGGTGGCTCATTCGCGCTCCAGAGACTTGACGGAAATAACTCGCTCCGCTGACATCCTGGTTGCTGCGATTGGGCGCAGCCAATTCTTGCGCGCAGATCATGTTCGCAAGGGCGCAGTCGTCATCGATGTCGGGATTAATCGCGTGAAGGATGACACGCGACCGAGCGGTTTTCGGTTGGTCGGAGATGTGGCTTTCGATGAAGTCGCGGAGCGAACCAAGGCCATCACTCCGGTCCCGGGAGGAGTAGGGCCAATGACGATCGCGATGCTGATGCAGAACACTATATCGGCTTGCCAACATCAGACCGGTATCGCGGGCTAACCCGCATCAATTCCGCGTTTTGAGA
>DATNNZ010000311.1:0-6917 GCA_035601575.1 Chthoniobacterales bacterium | reverse complement strand
TTCGTGCTGCCCTCCATGTTTGTTCTGCTGGCTCTGAGCATGGTCTATGTCAGATTCGGCAGCCTGCCGTGGATTGCCGCGATGTTCAACGGGTTAAAACCTGTCGTCATCGCTTTAGTAATAGTCGCCTTACAAAGGATTGCCAGAAGAGCCCTGCGCGGGCCTGTGCAAGGTGCCGTTGCGGTTGCTACGTTTGCGGCGATGTCCTTCTTTGATGTCTCCCTGCTCGTGGTGATGTTTGGTGCCGTTGTTCTTGGAATCGTCCTGGGGGCGTTGCGCCCTAGGCTTCTCCGCCACACCGCGGAAGCGAACGTTGGAGACGATGAAGAAAGCTACTACATCCACCGCAGTTCGATCCCGTCCGAACCCACCCCGCTACTAAAGCCTGCTGTGAAGGTGGCTGCGAGCGCGCTCTTTCTCTGGCTTGCGCCGTTGCCGTTCTTCTACATTTTTGTCGGTCACTTCCATTTTTGGCGAGACCTCGTACTGTTCTTCACCAAGACCGCCTTCGTAACCGTTGGCGGCTCGTACACGGTGATTCCTTACGTGGCGAAGGTTACGGTGTCGAAGCTCCACTGGCTGACGAAGTCCCAAATGACAGATGGTTTCGCACTGGCGGAAACGACGCCCGGACCTCTGATTATAGTGGTTGCTTTTGTCGGCTTCATCGCCGCGTACAACCACTTCCACGGCTCATTGTGGATGGGAACTCTAGGCCTCCTGGCAACGACCTTTTATACGTTTCTCCCGTGTTTCCTCTTTGTCTTTGCCGGTGCGCCGCTTGTGGAACGAACCCAAGACAAGCCCATAATTGCAGGCGCTCTGGAGCTGATCACCGCAGTCGTGGTCGGCGCGATTCTCGACCTGACGCTTTTTCTAGGGAAAGCGGTAATTTTGTCATCAGAAGTTGTGGGTCTCAAGCACATCAATCCGCTCTCTCTGGGCTGGGTGATGCTGTCGCTTCTCCTGCTCCAGAGATTCAAACTCAAGATCATTCCACTGATCCTGCTGGGTATTGGGTTCGGTTTGATGCGGTATTTTCTCGGCTTGTGAAGGACACTAGGAAAAATTTCCGGTTGGTCGGCGGTTCGCAAGTAATCCGGTTGGGCATCGTGCGGATACGTTTACATCGATCTGAAAACGAAAGACTATGGCGGCTTCGTCGCCCAAGCGACTTGCTCAAGCAAAAACTCGCCTTGCCACCTGGCTTTACTTACAAATGGTCAGGCGAATGATTTGGTGAGGGTGATCGAATCGGAAGATTCGCCTCTTGGTGACGACTGAATTTCGAGAAGTTTCACTTGGTCTCTCCGGATTTGGGGACTCCTTGCGGAGTCCGAGCTACTTCGAGACCGCACGTGCGGCACTCTCAATTAGGTCTGCAACTTCCTTGGGATGGGAGACGTAGACTGCGTGGCTGGCGCCTGCGACTTTGACCGTGTGGCTCTTGGCCCGCTTGGCATACCAACGTTCCAATTCCGGGTTGATCGTTCGGTCGCTTCCCGCCACTAGCATCCAGCTCGGTTTGGTTCTCCAGGCAGCCGTGGTGATCGTCGCTGAGAAATTGTCCGCAAAGTTGAGCACCTGCGAGCGCGCCATCAATGCGGCCTGGTCGGCGGGAAGGTCAGCTGCAAACAATTCATGAAATTGCGCCGGGTCGACATATGTGAAACCGTCCGGCGTTTTCATTATGGCGCCCGATTTGGCGAGGTCGCTTGGGAAGCGCTTTCCGTCGTCTGACTCTTTCTCGCCGGAATCCGGCATGTGGGCCGCGATATACACCAAGCCGACAACCGATGGATCCGTGCCCGCTTCCGTAATTACGGCTCCCCCATAGCTGTGACCGACTAGAATGCTCGGCCCATCTTGTTGAGCGAGGACGCGCTTCGTCGCAGCCACATCTTCTTTAAACGACGTCTCCGGCTCTTGGACGATGCTGACGTTGTAGCCATCCTTGACGACAATGTCGTAGACGCCTTTCCAGCCGGAACCATCTGCCCAGGCGCCGTGAACCAGAACAATATTCCGAACGCGATGCTCTTGGTTCTGCGCTGACAGCGCGCCGTAGGCCAGCAGTAATAAAACGACGCATACGGACTGACAAATTCCACGTACGACTCGCATAGGCTTCATCGAATTACTCATTTGCCGATCCTTTTGTTACGCATCAGCACTGAATGTTTGCCACGAATGGCTCTTTATCTAAGGTCCAGCAACAAAGCGGTTGCCACCGAGGCAAAAGCTAATCCATAACGCAGCGCAAAAGACACAGCTGGCCGCGTCATTAATTTCGTTATGCCCGGATCAGCCATACTTCAGAGTCTCTCTAGCTCCCGATAGAAGCTCCCCGGAGAGCTTACGATTGGCATTCCTATAAGGGCTTACTGTAGCTCCGTTCCAAGCGACGCACAATTCAATCCGGGCAATAGCCTGCTCTCGATGAGAGGAATCCAGAATTCAAAGGAAGATGTATTCACTTCCTCCACGCCTCCACGCGCAGTGAATCGCACAATCCGTCGTTTTTCTTATTGTTAAAGATGCTGAGGTCCGACGAAAAAGGCAACGAAGGCATCGGGGCTTGAGGGCATTTGTTTGAGGTTGCCGGTGACAAAGCCTTAACAAATCGTCCTGTAACTGCGGCGGCGACCAGCGCGTCTAATTCTTGAAGATGATTCTGAGCCGCAAACAAGCGACGGACAGGCAGATATAGATGCTGCGTTACCCCTATTTTCTCGCACTGTTACTGTTGTTGAGGCCCATGCCCGGTTTAGCACGGGGGGTACCAGACGTGGAGTCCCCAGCCTTCACAACCGTGCCGGAGCTCAGCACTGGATTCGATCTCCTCTACCAGCAGAGGTTCGCTGAAGCGCGCGAAACTTTCGCAAACTGGGAATCCCGCAATCCGGAGGAGCCTTTTGGTGAGGTGGCCGTCGCCGCTAGCTATCTATTTGAGGAGCTGTATCGGCAAGACGTCTTGACCAGCGATTTTTTCCTGGACGAAAAGAAATTCCTGAACGGAATTGACGGCAAGCCGGATCCGGAGCGCATGAGGCATTTCCGCGAAGCGCTGGCTCAAACGCGGCAGCTGGCTCGAGAGCGGCAGAAAACCGACCCCAATGACGGCGAAGCTCTGCTTGCGCTGACGCTGGCCGCCGGAATGGAAGCGGACGATTTATCTATCTTAGAAAAGAAGCATCTCGAAGGCTTGAAACGCATGAAAGAAGCTAATAAATATGCGAAGCAATTGTTGGCGCAGCATCCGGACGCGACAGATGCGTACATTGCGTCAGGAATCGCAAATTATATTATCGGATCGCAGAGCGCTGGTTCCCGCTTGGCGCTCTGGTTTGGTGGGATTCACGGGGACAAAAAGCTTGGCATGGAGCAGGTCGCCAAAACCGCCGAAAACGGCCGCTATCTGAGGCCATTCGCCAAAATCATCCTCGCCCTTGCGGCGCGCCGCGAACATCAGACTGTGCTTGCGCAGAGATTGCTGCGCGAGCTGAAAGAGCAGTATCCGGATAATGTACTATTTGCTTCGGAATATGCCAAAGCCATGGGTCTGTCTATATCACCGTCCCCGGTTCCCGTCGTAAGAACTGATTCCACCGATTGAATCTGAGTCGGCCCGACCTCAACATATCCTCCAAAGCTTGGGAGATTATCACCAGTAATCCGCTCGACTTTTCCATTTTGGGATTGCTGGTGATAACCGGATTTATCGCCAGTTAAGGACTGCTTGGCAATGGAGACTTTCGCACATTGACGCAAGTCGAAGTTGGAAATCTCGACTGTTTCCTATCCAAGGCTCGCCGCACTGGCGGCCGCAAAGCCAGCGAGATTGATGGTTTGATCGAGACGCGTAAGGCAGGTCTTGTCAAGCACATAGCGCCTAAAGGCACCGCAACGCCGAAAAATATTCCGCATCTAATTGTGTAGAGGTCAAAAAACATGAAGTACCTAAACTCAAGTCTAATAGGAGGTTTGCTTCTGGCGGCCGTGCTCGCGATTCCGGCGAGGGGTGACACTCAGCCACGAGGAGGTGCTGTACCCGGAACAGTCAATTATGTGGAAGGAAAGATTTCAGTCGATTCCCAACCGCTCGATTCAAAATCGATTGGTTCGGAGACGCTGGAACCGGGCCAGTCGGTCACAACCGAAAGCGGGAAGGCGGAAGTGCTGCTCACGCCCGGAGTCTTCCTGCGAATCGGCAGCAACAGTTCAGTAAAGATGGTCTCGCCGAACCTTACCAACACGGAAGTCGCGGTCGAGGAAGGCGAAGCGACGGTCGAAGTCACCGAAATTCATAATCAGAACGACATTCGGATTGATGCAGACGGCGTTACGACCCGACTCGTGAAAAACGGGTTCTACGATTTTGACGCGGCCCGCAATCAGGTGCTCGTTCTCGACGGCGAAGCGATCGTCGACGAAAACGGTGGGCAGGTAAAGGTGAAAGGTGGCCACGAACTTACCTTCGACAAAGATTCCGCGAAGCCGCAGAGCTTCGACAAAAAGACGTACGAATCCGGCGACCTGTATCGCTGGAGCAGTCTGCGCTCTGCGTATCTCGCGGAAGCGAACGTTGACGCCGCGCCGAGTTACATTGTTGGCAGCGGCTATGGCGCTGGATGGTATGGCGCGGGTTGGTATTGGAACCCGTGGTTTAGCAGCTACACGTTTATTCCGGGCGACGGGATCTTCTACAGTCCATTCGGCTGGGGATTCTATTCGCCGTTCTGGGCGTTCGACGCTCCGTTCTTTTTCGATGGACATCATCATCACCACTTCGATCCTGACTCACGAGGCCGGGGTGAAGGCCGGCACTATGATCCGGGCGTTCGTGGGGGCGGATATCATCCCGGGCATGGATACGCAGGACCGCACGGCGGAAACACTGGCAGCGGACTCCATGGAGGAGGCGGCTCGCACGGAATGGGCGGCGGCGGCTTCCACGGTGGCAGCGGCGGCTCTCATGGGGGAGGCGGCGGCCACCACTAAGGCCTGCGCAACTTGGTAACGCGAAGCGGGGCGCCAAGAGCGCCCGCTTTGTGACTTTTCGCTGGAACGACGACTTCAGTGCCGAATGAAGCATCCGACCTTCCGCAGACCAAGCCCGGTTGCCAAATTAATTCGGGTGGCTGCGCGGCTTCGCAGTCACTGTTTGGGAGCATCAGGGCGCAAGTTTCAACTATCGTTCGGCCGAAGTCAAAGCGAAGGATGGCAGCGGAAACCTGAAGCGACCTACAGAACAACCATAGTGGTGTCTTAGGCCACGTGGCAGACGTTTTGATTTTCTTATGGCGAAACCTTACAAGGATCCAAATATCGAGGAATATCTGCTCAAGCGGCTGATGCCGGTGGAAGGTGCGATTCCGCATCTCCCAGGCATCGAGATGTACGGAAATTCTATTCCCGCCGGAACGGTCGGCGGTGACCTGTTTGAATACATAAATTTTCAGCAGCGTTACGATATTGATGCGCGCATTCAGCGGGCCCTGAAGCTATCGAAAGAGTTTCTCGAGCCGCTTCCGCCAGGTGCGCCACCGCGTAATTCGGTGGACGATCATGTGGACTGGTTGAAGTCAAGGCCGGGTTACAGATCCGAAATGGAAACCGAGTACAGGGACGCACGAAGCTCGGAGCAGGTGCGGGTCGCTGAAGACTTGCACGAGCTCTATAACACGGCGGGCGTTCTGCTGGTGGACGCTGAAGGACATGGAGTTATTTCAGCGAAGATTGCCTCCACAGTCCACGACACTTTTCACGCTTTCATGCTTGCCGAACTCGATCGGCGTGGAAAAACGACTCCGGAGCTATTTGAAAAGATCAACCTGCGATTGGCGCAATCCGTTACCGCTCGGAATGCGTTAGGCAGAACTGAGCAGGAGTACGCCCACGAGATTGCAACCATGCTTTATGGCGAAGTGCACCCCTCCGGCCATTTCCGGTTCGTGAATTTCGGGCATCCACCCCCGCTGGTGTTCTCTCTAGAATGGCGCAAGTTCGTAGCGCTTGATAAAAGCCGCATGGTGCAATTCATGCCGCTCGGCCTGCAGATTCCCGAAGATTATCCGGATCGAGGCCGGTATTTCTCAGTACAGTTCCGGCAGAGGCGAGCGAACTCCTCCGATGTCGCCGAGATCACACTGATGAGTCCGGGAGACATTCTTTTCCTTTACACCGATGGGGTTTATGACGGCAGCGATACTGAAGAACGCCGGCAACTCGAAGCAGTGATGCGCGAGCGCTGCCTACTGCCGGCAAAAGACATCTGCAACGCATTGCTGCAATACGCTCTAAAGAAAGACGACCATCTACGCCAGATTGGCGAACAAGATCGCATTGACGATAAGACCGTGTTTATCATCAAGCGAAACTGAATAATGACATGGTCTATCGATTTAACTCGGCGCCAGTCGCTTCCCGCCGATTCCGAGTGGATGACGGGGAACTCTCCAGGAATCAAACGCGTAAGTAGTTTGTTTTCTTTTGTCACTGACGGCATAAAATGCTGTTATCTGCTCGGAAGTGATCCACCTGGACGAAAAACGCGCTATCCGTAGGGTGACCCCATGTGGCGTCCCGATTCGGCGACGCACCCCATATTCTGGGGTCCAACTGGGGTCCAAAACTTGGCCATTTTGCGGGTCTTTCGGGTGTCTCATTGGTGTAAGGGCAACCGAATCAATGGGACTTAGAGTCTGATCGTCGAGCTCATAACCCGCTAAGCGGGATCGGTGCTTCAAATCCTGCTCGGCAAAATGGGCGTCCGCACAGCAATGTGCGGGAAGATCACTCGTCAAAGTCGGTGAAACCTAAAGCCTGCTGTTGGGCTACGGCAATACCGAACCAAGCCTCGGAAGAACGAGGAAGGCGTAGAGACTGGATGGCGAGCATCCCCTTACACGGGATGA
>DATNNZ010000310.1:0-14770 GCA_035601575.1 Chthoniobacterales bacterium | reverse complement strand
GCATACGACGCTTGTTCTTCTCTGAAATTGATCCACGGTCAATCCTCCGAACGATTTGCCTGCGCCGCCGGTAGGTAATTCGTGACTGGGACCAGCCATAAAATCGCCCGCCACGACCGGCGAATAGGAGCCCAGAAAAATCGCGCCGGCGTTTCTAACCTGTTTGGCGATACTCCACGGATCCTGCGTCACGATCGATAAATGCTCGGGAGCAAAGCCGTTTACGAATTGGACGGCGTGAGCAAGATCTCTGACGAGAACCGCGAAAGCGCGATTTGAAACAACCTCTTCTAAAAGCTTTCGTCGCGGTAGAGTTGCCACCTGCTTGGTCATTTCCATTTGGGTCGCATCCAAGATTGATCGACTCGGCGAAACCGCGCAAATCACGCTTCCGGGGCCGTGTTCAGCTTGCGCAAGCAGATCGGCCGCCAGCCAAGCTGGCCGAGCACTGGCGTCGGCCAGGACCAGGATTTCACTGGGGCCGGGCAATAAATCAACGGCGACGTATCCGAATACTTGGCGCTTTGCTTCAGTAACATAGGCGTTTCCCGGGCCAAATATCTTGTCGACCTTCGGTATCGTCTCCGTTCCAAATGCCAACGCCGCGATTGCATGGGCTCCGCCCACTTTAAAAATCTCAGTTGCTCCGGCTATCTGCAATGCGCCGAGTAGCGCGTGGTTCATTTTCTTGTCGGGTCCGACCGGCGAAACCACTACGATCTCGGGGACGCCGACCGCAGTCGCTAGCGAGACGGTCATAATGGCCGACGACACGAGAGGAGCCGTACCCGCCGGGACATAGATGCCGACTCGTTGAAAAGGATGAAAATATTCGCCAACTTCGGCTCCTTGCCCATTCTTCGCCAGCCAATCGATGCGCTGACTTTTTCTGGCGAACTCCTGGACATTTTGTTTAGCGATCTCAAGGGCGTCGCGCATCCCAGAGTCTAGATTTTCGACCGCTTTACCTATTTCGTGCTGGTCGACTCTTAATTCTGGCCGAGAAAGAAGGGTGTGGTCGAATCTCTCTACCAACTGAAGAAGCGCTTGGTCGCCCCCTGCGCGCACTTGATCAAGAATCTCCCGCACCTGCTGGATTAAACGGTCGGCCGGAAAATATCTGCGATCCAGCTCTGTAGTCTCGGTTGTGCTCTCCTCGGAGGTCAGGTCGATGAACTTCATGCCCGAGGCGGACACTGTACCGTGAGGTTATCTCTCGCAAGCGACTGTGTGGTTTCTGAGTTCGTTCTCCGGATGCGCTCCGAAAATCGTCGCAATTTTCCCAGATTGTGACGGTGGCGTCTGGGTGGAAAAGGAGCGTTGATTTCCTGAAAGATCCGAGCGTATCGTCCTAAATCAATAACACAGAACGAATGCCGGCCGCTGGTGAGGCAGATATTCGATTGGACCGAACAAGTAGCCATCAGACTGGCAGCCGCAGTTTATGTACGGCAGTCCGGACAATCTGAGTCGCCGAAGCGCATTTCTTTTCTAAAACTGCCAATCAGTTCTCAGCGGATCATGAAGTCAAGCAAACCACGATCGTGTAAGATCCACCGCGTTGGTGATTCTCGGCCGTGGTCTGATAGCCGGAAAGATAATCGCGAAACGCTTTCCTGGTTGGTCCAATGAAGAAAGCTCTTATCCGCACACTGCAGGCGGTATTCACGATTGGAATCTTGATTTGGGTATTTCACAGCCCAGAAAAGCGCGCTCAAATGGCGGCGGCGTTCACCCAGGCGGACGGCCATTGGATGCTAATCGGACTGCCGGTCGCACTGACCGGAGAGATCGCTAACATCATCCGTTGGAAGATCCTTCTGCGGGTACAGGGGATGCATCTGAGTTGGCCACGAATTGCCCAGCTTTTTTTTGTCGGGTTATTCTTCAATTTGTTCATGCCCGGATATACCGGTGGAGATTTTGCCCGGCTTTATTTCTCAATGCGGGAATTTCCCGACCGAAAGAAGGAGGTCATTCTAACCATCGTCATGGATCGGCTTATTGGCATGCTGGCCCTGGTCGTTGCGGCTGTGGTCACAACCGGGCTCCGCTGGCAATGGTTACAGCAAACCCCGCAAGCCTCCTTCTTACTCTGGATCCTTCTTTCTATGTTGATCGGTTTCACGGTCATAACGGTCGGATCCTTCCTGGTAAGCGGCTTAAAGCTGGCCAACCGCTTACCGCGGCATACCCCATTTCGAGACCGACTGATCGAAACCTCTGAAGCCTATCATGTGTTCGCCCGCGCTAAGGTATCGCTCCTATCGGCATTTCTGTTGTCGTTCCCGGTCCTCTTCTCGTTCTATGGAGCGTTCTATTGCGCGGCGCAGGCGGTGCATGCGCAGGTCTCACTCCTCGACATGATCACGATCATGCCGATCGTCACTTGCATTATTTCTCTACCGATCACGCCCGGAGGCGTTGGATTTCGCGAATCGTTGTTCGAGATTTTGCTTAGTGATCTCTGCAAAGTGCCGGGCGAAGTAGGCGTGTTGATTTCGCTGCTCGGTTTTTCCTACTTCGTTCTTTTCGGAATGATCGGAGGTATCTGTTACCTCTTTTATTCTCCCAGAGGACGCGCACGTTGGCGCGAGATGCAGGGTGAGGTGGAACGAGTTCATACCAGTAGAACTGAACCGAACTCATCCCGCGCTACCTCCTCGAAAGATTTCGTCGACAGAAGGTTGCAGCCATAGATGGTTCTGGCTTTGTTCTGGCATGGATCTACTTCTTGGGCATTCACCGGATCCCGATGACGCGTTCATGTTTTATGCGCTGGCCGAAAACAAGATCGATAGCCGAGGGTACCGCTTTCAGCACATTCTGCAGGACATCGAAACGCTGAACCAACGCGCGTTGCGTGGCGAACTTCACATCTCGGCCGTGTCGATTCATGCCTATGCGTTCCTGACTTCGCAGTATGCATTGCTGCCCTGCGGGGCTAGCATGGGAGACGGATACGGTCCCATGTTGGTCTCATTATCTGAGGCGCCAAAGACTCCTCCAGAGATTTCTAACTGGCTTGCCGATCGGAAAATTGCGGTACCCGGGCTCAAAACGAGCGCATATCTCGCTTTACGACTTTTTACTACCAATGGATCTGCGGTGGTTGTGCCGTTTGACGAGATTTTCGATTTTGTCAAAGCTGGCAAAGCCGATGTGGGATTACTTATTCATGAAGGTCAACTGACCTACGCCCAACAAGGGTTCGAGTTGGTGCTGGATTTGGGCGCTTGGTGGAAGGATCAAACCAGCCTTCCCTTGCCCTTAGGTGGAAACGTTATCCGGAAAGACATACCTCCCCAGCAACGCAAGGAGATTTCCGATATCCTGAAGGAGAGCATCCGATACGGACTGGAAAATCGCGCAGATGGGATACAACATTCGATGCCATTAGCGCGCGACCTAGATCTAGCTCAAGCCGACAAATTCATCGGCATGTATGTGAACGACTTTACTTTGGACTACGGTAAGATCGGCCGGCAAGCGATTCGCGAATTTTTGGGATATGCGAGCAAGCGAGGTTTCATTTCGGAGCCGATCGAGATCGAATTTGTGGAGTAGACGGGGGAGGGGAGGTCGGTAGGAGGAGATGGCCGCGATGCGGCTGCCCAGGCGTCCGCAGGCTCCATAATCCGGTCGGCTCGATCAGTTGCTCCGTTTAATCTTCCAGAACTGGCAAACGCTCCGGCCCAGGCGGACAGCCGCCGCTACCGGAAAAGATCAGGGCATTTCGAGACTATTACTCCAAAGGCAACCCTGTCATCCTCGCAGAGACGGTTTCACTGCTTGGATGATTATAACTGCCTGGTTGCCTAACGATCCGTGCGGGAATTGCGGACTACCGGTGGAACGAAACTTTCGCTGCTTCGTGCTGTTCCGGAGGACAAGGCGCGTTGATTGGGATCTCGATGGGATGGGAGCTCGCCTGGACCAAATTGTTCTCCACCAGGTATTGTTCCACTTGTTCCCCACTGATGTCGGCGAGCATCACGCCATTAATCTCAACGCATGGCGAAAGCGGTTGGCCACTCTTTTGTTCCATCTCCCAACGGAACGCCGGGTTCTGGATGATGTCCTTTTGTTGATACGGAAGGTTGTACTTGCTTAAGACTGCGCGTACCCCGTTGCTCCATCCACATTGGGTTTTTAAGTACGCGACAATTTGCGGTGTTTCCATGCTAATGTGTTTTGCTTTGTTGAACTCTAATCTGCGGGTTACTGGAGCCGGTCAATCAATACTATACCTTCGACTCACAGTAAACTCGCCTTCTACATAAGGAAGCTGCGGCAATATCCGTAGATTCTCAACGAAAAAGGCGCCCAGAATTTATTTCGGACGCCTTTCCCCAGAAGCTACTTTTTGCGGTCGCTGGGTCGATATTCTTCTTCGGCCGCTTGGAACGCCTGCTCCAGGCCAACCATATCCTCGCCCGGTCGCAGACTATCAAATGCTTCAGTCTCCCGTCGCAATTCGTCTTCGGAATAGTGCGCCGCCTTGATCGAAAGTCCGATTCGTCGCTCTGCCTTATCCACTTTGATAACGCGAGCTTCAACATCTTGGCCGACTTTCAACACATCCTTGACCTTGGCAACATGTTCCTCGCTGAGCTGAGAGATATGGACCAAGCCGTCAATGTCGTCCTGCAACTGAACAAACGCACCAAAGCTAGCTAGTTTGGTTACCTTTCCTTGGACCAAGTCACCGATCTTGTATTTCTGATCGATTTCCTTCCACGGGTCGGATTCGAGTTGCTTAATCCCCAAACTGATCCGCTGATTGACTTTATCGATGTCGAGAACAACCGCTTCGACGTCGTCACCTTTTTTCAGAATCTCGCTCGGATGATTGATCTTACGAGTCCAGCTGAGATCCGACACGTGAATCATGCCGTCAATACCTTCTTCCAGTTCGACGAAGGCACCATATGCAGTCATGTTACGGATCTTGCCTTTGACTTCGGAGCCGATCACATAACGCTGTTCGATCGCGTCCCAAGGATTTGGTTCGAGTTGGCGAACACCCAGAGAAATCTTTTGCTCTTCTTTGTTTACGCCAAGCACGATGGCATCGATTTCCTGGCCTTGAGCTAGAACATCAGAAGGACGAGTAATGCGTTTCGTCCAAGAGAGTTCAGAAACGTGGATAAGACCTTCCACTCCTTCTTCGATCTCCACAAAAGCGCCGTAGGGTACCAAATTCGTAACTTTTCCGTGCACTTTCGCGCCAACCGGAAAACGTTCCTCGATCTTGTCCCATGGATTGCGCTGAGTCTGCTTTAAACCCAACGAGACGCGTTCCTTCTCCTTATTAATGTCGAGAACGACGACATCTAAGGTCTGGCCGATCTTGAGAAGTTCGCTTGGATGAGTGAGCCTTCCCCAAGTCATATCGGTGATATGAAGAAGCCCGTCCATGCCATCAAGGTCAATGAACGCGCCGAAATCCGTCAGGTTTTTCACGCTGCCTTTGACCGTGTCGCCGACCTTCACTGAATCCAGGAATTTCGTCCGTTTCTCCGCGCGTTCCTGTTCGATGATTTCGCGCCGGCTTAAAACAACGTTCTTTCGCTCGTCGTTGATCTTAACAATTTTAAAATCGTAAGTGTTGCCTACGAACTGCTGGAGATCCTTTGGAGGCACGATGTCGATCTGCGAACCGGGTAGGAAAGCCTCCACTCCGATATTGACCGTCAGTCCACCCTTGACCACCGCCTTTACCTTCCCTTTGATCAAACCATCGCCTTCAAAAACCTTAACAATTTTGTCCCAGTTTTGCTTATGGGCGGCTTTTTCCTTCGAGAGAACGACCATCCCATCTTCGTTTTCGAGCCTTTCCAGCAGTACCTCGACCTCATCGCCTACCTCGACCTCGTCAGAGTCTTCGAATTCCGACACTGGGATTACGCCCTCAGACTTATAGCCGATATCTACGAGCACTTCGCGGGGACGAATCTCCAGAATCCGTCCTTTAACGATACTGCCTTCTTTGAAATCGCGCAGGGACTTCGCGATTAGCTCCTGCATTTCAGTCATAAAGAAATTACAAACAAAAAACAAACCATGGTTGCCACTAAGTTCAATCTGATCCCGGACGGCCTGTTTCAGGGCGTCTTCACGGGATCAGAGGAAGGGTGAACATAGCCACTCGCTTGTGAGCTGCAAGAGAATTCCGGGAAGAAGCGCCATTCTCGCGCCAGGCTCGAATGGGATCACAGATAGCAAATATTAGAACCGATTATGCAGCAACGCTCTCGGGCAGGCGGTGGACAAGTCGGCAGCCGTGGTCGACTTCGGAAGATTCGCAGCGCTCCAGCTTTTAATCCCAACCACGCCCAGCAGACGCGGCTACGACCTAGTCGGAGCGACGCGGTGACTATTTCATGAGGAGTACTGAGCGGGCGCGCTTGATTTCCCGTGTAATCTTCCGGTGCAGATAAGCCGGCATGCCGGTGACACGCCGCGGTAAAATCTTACCGCTTTCGGTGACAAATTTGCGAAGCAGGTCCGGGTTCTTGTAATCCAGCGCTTCAATTGCGATATCGATGCGACGCCGAGGCATGGCGCGATTGGCGCGACGGAAATTCGATCGGCGTTTGGCGGTCTTCGGTTCCATGGTGCTACTTTACTTCACGATGCAGCGTGTGGCGTCGGAGAAAGGGATTGTATTTTTTCTTTTCCAACCGGCCTGGGGTATTGAGGCTCTTCTTATTGCGGGTGGAGACATAACGGGAGACCGGTTTACCTTGGGCTCTGGCCTCGGTACACTCGAGGATAATGATGTCTCTCGGCATAATTATTCCTTATTGTCTGATGCCGGCTCTTCTTCATCCCCGTCGCCGCCTTCTTCGTCAGTCAATCCAAACAGAGACGTGACTGGCTGCCGAATACGAGTGGCCTTCTTCTGTTTCTCGATCAACGTCTGGCATTCCACCGTATAACGGGCAAATGGAATTGCTTCCAATCGGGCGTGGGGAATAGGTTTTCCCGACATTTCGCAGATGCCGTAGGTTCCGCCGTCGATTCGCTTGAGTGCTTCTTCGATCTCGTAAAGGGCATCTTGCTCTTGGGAAAGCAGGCTGAGCGCAAAGTCACGATCATAGGCGTCGCTCCCGGCATCGGCTTGATGCATGCCGAACGCTGAGGCTTCACTTCCTTCGGCTCTTGCTCGTAAGGTATCCCGAGACACCCCCATCATCGCGTCCAGAAGGCTGTCCCGAAGTTGAAGAAGCTTGGCTTTTTGTTTCTTGAGGAAAGGGCTGAGCTTTTCGTCTCCCACTTCATTGTTCGTGCCGGTGGTCAAAACTTGAGCGGTTTGTTCCGCTGGCGAATGCCCATTCGGAGACGCCTCTTCTTTTTTCTGTATTTTCGATTTGGCCATAAATTAAATGCACCGAGCTACTCCCACGCTCTCCCCTTCCCGAGCGAGGAAGGGCGAACATATACTGGCAATCACCGTCCGGTTCAAGGGGAAAGATCAGCGGGAAAATCGGCCCCCTTTTGGCGGCCGCTCCGGGGAATGCTTCTATCGGATTTCACTCGACTTCTGTTCGACGCAGAATCCGGTCCGGATGTTTAAAAACAAATCAGAAATCGCGAAATTATTCTCTTAGCCTCTCCGAAACTCCAACTTTGACCCCGACCGTCAAGAACTGGCGCTCGAATAGTGGTTAAGGGCAGCGCGCCACACCAGTCGCGAAAGCAAGATCATCATAAAGGAAACCAGCACGAGGTGGCCGACAAACCGCCAAGGGGTTTCGCCGGCATGAATCAGCACCCGTGCTGGAACATTGGTGACAACCATCACCGGAAGAACCCAACTGAAAAGGAACTTAGCTAGACCCTTAAATACCACATCCGGATACCGAGCCAGGTTCATGATATTGTAATAGCCATAAATAACTCCTTGGGCCCGGACGCTCCAGAAACTGACGGTCGAAAGCCCGAACATGACGGCATAATGTAAGGAGACACCGATCAATACCGTAGCCAGATAAAGTACAATCTGACCGATGGACGGCAGCACCCGGATGCGATGGAGCGCATAGCAGACGATCAGAATTCCAACGAACGCATTCACCAGGCTGTCAATGCCGAAACGACGGACTGAGGTGGTAAACTGAGCGTCGATCGGCTGGAGCAAAACAAAATCGAGTTTACCGGTCCGAACGAGCTCGGAGAGGTTCATCAGGTTGGTAAAGAAAAATGCGTTAAAGATCTGGCTGATGATCTGGTGCGTTCCGACCAGCAATACCATATCCCATTTCGTCCAATCACCGATGGCATCGACCTGACTATAAATGACCTCGATAAAGATGAGCTGCCCAGCGAACCAGAATGCTTCGACCAGCATCCACAGCAGGAAGTTAAGCTTAAAGTTCATCTCCCTGATCAGGGAGTTGCGTAACATTACGGCGTAAACGCGCAGGTAACTTACGAGCCGATTCATCTTCCTCGGTCGGACCGCCGTGCCGGCGGCCCATTTTGAACGCAACGACACCATCACGATAGGCGAAACGGTACACTAACGAGGCCGCGCCTCAGGTCAAAAAAAGCCAAAGAGGCGCGATTCGGAAGTTCAGGCGCTGCCAGAATGAGAAGGAAGCTCCTTGGCCTCGCTGTCCGAATCCGGAATCAAACGGTTCTGCAGAAATCCTCAAATCGATCCATGCCTCGATTGATGATATCGAGACTGGTCGCATAACTGAAACGAATCGTGCGATCATTGCCAAAGGCAATTCCGGGAACAACAACGACATTTGCTTTACTCAAAAGCCGATCGGCAAAATTCTGTGAGGTCAGACCCAGGCGGCCGATATTGGCGAGTACATAAAACGCGCCAAATGGACGGACAATGCTGAGATTCGGAATCTTCAATAGCCGGTCCGCCATATACTGGCGACGTAAATCGAATTCCTCGCGCATATCTGAGATGGTCTGCTGATCCCCCTTTAATGCGGCTAATGCGCCTTTTTGGGCAAAGGAACACGGATTTGACGTGACATGGCTTTGAATGGAGTCAATGGCTCGAGCGATTGGTTCGGGGGCACCTAGATAGCCGAGTCGCCACCCCGTCATGGCGTAGGCCTTGCTGAACCCGTTCACTGTGATAGTGAGATCGTAATACTCCGGTCCCAGCGATGCGATACTTACATGTTCGGCGCCTTCGTAAACGAGTTTCTCGTAAATCTCGTCCGCCAGAATCAAGATTTCCTCCTCCGCGGCGACGGCAGCGATCGCTTCCAGCTCCGGACGAGTGTAAACGGCTCCGGTCGGGTTGTTCGGAGAATTGATGATGATCATCTTCGTCCGCGGGGTCATCGCGTTTTCAAAATCTTCGGCAGTAAGCTTCCACCCATTTTCTTCCTTGGTCTCGACAAAGACCGGATCGGCTCCCGCCAATCGTACCATCTCCGGGTAGCTCAACCAATACGGCTTCGGGATAATAACCTCGTCGCCAGCCTGACAGGTAGCGAGTATCGCGTTGTAACAGGAATGTTTGGCGCCGCAACTGACGATGACTTGGGACGGGTTGTAGGTGAGTTGATTGTCCTGATGAAACTTCTCCGAGATTGCCTGGCGAAGCTCGGGAATTCCTGAACTAGGGGTGTATTTGGTAAATCCGGCCTCCAATGAAGCGATAGCTGCGGCCTTAATGTGCTCGGGTGTGTCGAAATCGGGTTCGCCCGCAGCAAAGCTGCACACGTCGATCCCTTCGGATTTCATCGCCTTTGCTTTGCTGTCGATCGAAAGAGATAACGATGGTATCAAACTGGTCGCTCTTGCGGAAAGTTGCATAAAAATCTCCCCCACGAGTATATGTTACCAGCGGCCATTTCAACCAATGAATTCCCATTTGGCTGCCGTCGAATGGGAATAGCAAATAGCCGATCGCAGATCGCAAATATCAGCGTTTACTACCTGTGATCGGCTATTTTCCTATTGCGCTTTTTGTGCCAGCAAGGTCACCCATTTCCCGCGTGCTCGAGTGAGGAGAACCGGTGTGCCATTACTTTCTAGTAATTTACGAATTGGTTCTACTTGATCTCGCATGAGACCGGACACAATGAGATGTCCGTTCGGAAGCAGAGCGCGGCCGAGTGGTGCTGCGGATTGCCGAAGCAGCTCGCTATAGAGATTTGCAGTCACAATTTCGTAGGAAAGGTTTGGAACGAATGAAAGAACATCTTGTTTCCAAAAATGGATCCTAGTCTCTAGCTCATTCAATTTGGCGTTCTGTTTGGCGGTACGCACTGCTGTCGGATCGAGATCAAAAGCGTCAACCCGGGAAGCTCCCAGCTTAGCTGCGGCGATCGCGAGAATGCCGGCGCCTGTTCCCACGTCCAGCATAAGCCATCGCCCGGATTTGGGGACGATATCGCACAAGAGCCGCAAACAGCTGGCCGTGGTCGCGTGGTCTCCCGTACCAAAGGCTAATCCAGCTGGTAAATAGAGGTGATGGCGCGGAATTGGCCCATCGTCCCCGGGCCCGCGATTCAAGATCTGCAGCCGCCCGCGAATCGAGATAGGACTTTTTTGAACGACCGCTTTCACCCAATCGGCGGTCGACCGCCGAAGGTCTCGAATCTCGCCACCGAACCGCTGGAGCAGCAAAGTTGCTTCTCGCTGGGTCACTTCGAAGATCTCAAGACGTATCCGGTTGCTGCCGCCCAGGTGAGTTATAACGAGTCGCTCCCAACCCAGGAATAGAAGCCGTTCCTGCCAACTGTCCGCCCATTTTTCGGTGCTTATCTTGCGCCAGACCAGCATTGTTGGATAATTCCTTGCCTAGGGATAGTCTTGTTCTTAGAAAAAGGGTTGCGCATGATTCATCACATCGTTCTCTACAAACCCAAGGCGGACGTTACCGCGCAACAGCTCGAGGTGATCATGATGCAAACGCGGATACAACTCCTTAAGATCTCGTTTGCTTCAAACGTTCGCTGCGGCCGAAGAATTGACAAGGCCAACGAGTGGGCCTTTTTCGTTGCGATCGACTTTGATTCGAAGGAGCGGTTGGCGATGTTTCACGACGACGCCATCTATATTAAGTTTGTCGAGGAAATCATTAAACCAAACATGGCTACCTCTCTCGTGCTCGACTATGACGGTGATCCGAAGCGAAGTAAGGAATAGCGGCGCCGCATTACATTTCCTCCAGGTAGTGTGCTAATCGCGCCGTCACAAAATCGATCTCCTCTTCGGAGATACAAAATGGAGGCGTGAACGACAGAACATTGCCTTCTGGCCCTCCACCGAGCAGAATAATGCCGTCCTGCAGAGCTCGGTTCATGATCTGAGCCGCACGATTCGCGTCGGGTTTGCCGTGCAAATCGACCATTTCCATTCCAATCATGAGGCCTAGCCCTCGGATGTTTCCGATTGATCGATGGCGAAGCGTTCGGAGTTGTTGGAGAAAGTATCGGCCGGTTTTCTGCACTTCCGGCGCGGTTTTGGGTTCGAGATGCAGGCCGATCGAAGCTAGAGCCATCGCGCAGCCGATCGGATTACCAAGAAAAGTGGTCGTGTGTAGGGCTTCCCCGGCAGATCTCGGCCAGGCATCCATGATTTCTGCTCGTCCGACGCAGGCCGAGAGAGGAAACCCGGTAGTCAGGCCCTTTCCCAGGCACAGAATGTCGGGATAAACGCCGAACTGGTCGCATGCGAACAAACTGCCGGTCCGATTAAAGCCGGTGTAGATCTCGTCGAAGACCAGCAGGATTTTGTGTCGATCGCAGATGCTTCTGAGCAAGCGCAGGAAATCGAGCGGAGGAATGATCTCTCCGCCGCGGCCCTGACACGGTTCAACGATGACGCACCCGATCTCTCGCTGGCGGATGGCTTGCGCGATTTGGTCTTCAATCGACTCGAGGCAGGACAAAGCGCAATTGGGGAAACGCGTGCCTTCCAGCCGATAACCCTCCGATCTGCCAAACGGACAGCGAAAACAAGATGGATAGGGAATCAGTGTAACGTAGTCGCGAAGTTGAGACCGGAACGGTTCACGGAACCAGGGAATTCCGATGAGCTCTAAAGCGCCGTAGCCCAATCCGTGATAGCCATTCCGAAAAGCGATAATGCCGGACTTACCGCTATGCAGCAAAGACGTCTTCATCGCGACCTCGACCGCTTCGAAGCCAGAGTTGCACAAAGTCGTCTTAGCCAAGCCGAGATTCCATCGCTCGAAGGTGATCGCGCTGAGTTTTTCGCAGAGCAAGGCTTTGCTCGCGGCGGGATGCACATCTCCCATCGCGTGCAGCAAGAGATCACTTTGCTTCTGAATCGCTTCCCGGATTACCGGGTGGGTGTGACCATGAGCGGCGACGGCAAATCCCGCGGTCAGATCTAGATACCGGTTATCGTCGGCATCCCAAACGTTGACCCCTTCGGCTCGATGCCAGATGATAGGGAAAGTTTCGGCTAAAAAGGTGACGCTACGGTTTTCGTACTTACTGAGCAGCCTGGTCAGTTCTCTCGATTTCGGTCCGGGTATCTGTGTGCAGAGGTGTGGCAGCATTGGGACGCACCAGTACCTGGCGGGAATTACAAATGACAGATGACAAATGACAGATGATCCGACAGCATGGCGAGATTCACCGACCTGTCATGTTTACTTGGGTTGGGACAGCAGGTGGCTGTTTAGACTTAGAGCCAAACCTCTGGAATTTCTCATTTGTCATCTGTTATCTGTCATTTCCGCTACGCGGAAACGGCAGGCCGGTGGCGAAGCTGCCCGGAATAGAGTTCTGCAAAGGACTTCGCAGATTCAGCCCAGGAAAAATCGGCCGCAGAGCATTGGTCGACGAGCGCGTTCCAATACTCTTTTCGCTCTCTTGTCCAGTAGACGCGTTGGATACTATCCCAGAGGCCCTCGGGATGGTTATGATAATATACGAAACCACGCCCCTGTCTCCGCACGGGGTCGAAATCAGTGATGATCTGTCGTAGTCCGTTTCGATAGCTGACGACCGGAACAGTACCATAGCGGAGCGCGATAATCGCAGTAAGGCCATTTGCTCCCAGCGAACCAGGCAGCAGCACGACGTCCGAGCCGGCCAGGCTCAGATTGCGGATTCGTGGATCTCCCTGAGGATCATAAGCGAATCGGCGAGGATATTTTCGCTCCGCTACGATAATCTGAGGAGTGAAAAGAGGGGGCAGCGGTCCCGGTATGATTAAGCGCGCCTTACCGGTCAAAAGACGGTCGAGCAGGGGAACCAGTTGAGACAACCCGGCAGTGTCATTTGGCTGTACCGGGCAGGTTGCAATCAGTTCGGTCCCGTCTGATTCAAAGTTGAGTTGATTGAGCAGATGCTGGCGGCAAGCCGATTTTCCCGAAGTGGTCTCATATTTCGAACGCCGGGGCAGGAGCTTCTCGAAGGGCGGATTCACCTGCGAGTAGTCAATCCCAGTCGGTATTCCGACCGTACGCGCGCTGTTTTCTTGAAAGACCAGATGGAGGCCGGCACCAGATTCGGGCTGGAGCGCGGCCTGAAGCGCGATCTCGCCAGGGAGCGCCACGGCATCGGCGAAGAGGATGCCGGACTTGACGAAGTTCAAGCGTCCATAAAATTCGACACCGCGCGGTCCAAAGTAGCCGCCGGGTAGCCCGGTCAAAGCAAAGTCAAAGCTCCAAAAGGAGCCCTGATATTCGAGATCGTACAAGCTGAGTACGGTCTGAAACGGGAGTTTGCGGTCTTTGATAAAGACCGGGATCAGCGCGGTTGGCCAATCATGGCAATGAATGATATCCACCGACGGACTCAAACGGCGGGCGAGTTCGACCACCGCTTTGCTGAAGAAAATAAATCGTTCCGAATTATCTTCGTAAGCGCGTCCATCCCCTGCGTAAATTCCCGAACGGTCGAAGTATTCGTCTCGCCGGATCAGCAAAAGTTGGATGCCCTCGGCTGTCCTGGTCTCGAAAAGCGTGGTAGTAACCTTCTTTTCGCCCAAATAAACGTGAAATTCTGACTCCGTGGGCTCGATTGGCAGGCGGCTTTCGCGAATTGACCGATAGAGAGGTAAGGCGACGCTTACCTCGTGGCCCAACCGTTTGAGTTCCAAGGCCAAAGTCCGTACATGATCGCCAATTTCGCCGGTGGAAGCGAGTGGAGCAAACTCGCTGGTTGCCATCAAAATTTTCATGAATAGGTTTCCTGCTTGTCCCGGAACTTTCTTCCTACTGCAACATCACACGGTTTCAAATGTAAATTCGACGATCAGACCCGCGGCATCTTTGACGCGAATCAGCCTTGTCAACCGACGGCGACTTGATAAGGTGCCGAATCCTCGATCGTGAGCTTTATGACTTTGGGCTCCCTCTTATCTGTAGATCAAATAATCCCCGAAATGAAATCCACCGAACGGTGGGCAGCGATCGTGGAATTAATCGATCTTTTGGTCCAAAAAGGACATGTTCAACGTGCCGATCGCGATCCAGTCCTGCAAGCGCTTCGGCAGCGAGAAGAGACAATGAGCACGGGAATCGGGTTTGGGATCGCGATTCCGCATGCTTCTTCTAATTGCGTGAACGAGGTAGTGGCCGCTTTTGGCCGTTCATCGACTGGTATCGAATTCGATTCGCTGGATAATTCGCCGGTCAAATTCATTGTTCTGTTCGTGGTTCCCAAAGACCAGTTCCAAGTTCACTTGAGGACCTTGGCGGCCATCGCAAAGTTTCTGAACGACAAATCTGTTCGCGAGCAACTCGGCCGAGCCGATTCCGCCGAGGAAATACTAGCCATCTTCGACCATCGGGCCCCCA
>DATNNZ010000309.1:0-8191 GCA_035601575.1 Chthoniobacterales bacterium | reverse complement strand
CGTCGCTCGCGCCTTGAAAAACAGCCAACTGACCTGCGGCGACGTCATCATTATATGTGAGACGCTACACTAGTGTTGGCAGTGCACCACGACCTCACCGGTTATCATTTCCACTCGGCGTACCAGGCTGATCATTTCGCTGTGCTGGACGAATTCTGCGGCCAGTCGGTTGGATTCTTCCGTGTGGGGGTCGGTGTCAAATATGCTCACCGTTGCCCATGTCCCCTTGCCCGCCGCAATACAATAATAGCTCAAAAAACCCGGCATTCGCTTGATCATCGGCACAAAATCCTCGTTCACCATGCGAGCCACCTCCTCAATGGAGTCCGCCTTATAGATTCGGATGCTTGCGTACATATATTTGTTTTCTCTCCCTTTATTCCTCGGCCTCGCGCAACAAGTAAGCCGCTGCCACACACGTGACCAGAGCCCCGATCGCCAGAGCTACTAGATCAGCGGCGATGAAGTCCCAGTGCGCCCGGTACAAATTGACGCTGCGGAAAGCGCGGCAAAAATGGGTTAGCGGAAACAGTTCAGAAAATATTCGCACGCTAAAGGGCAGCTGCCGGAGAGCCGAGAATGCGCCAGACAACAGCATTATCGGAAGCAGAAGAAAGACCGAGAACTGAATAGCCTGCGTTTGAGTCTTTGAGACCGCTGAGATTAGCAGTCCCAGACCAAGCGAACATAACAAAAACAAAAAGCAGATAACCGATAACTTCAGCGGTTCATGAATTTTTATACCAAAATGAAAGTGCGCGATAGCGATCGTGCTGGCGATGAGGAACAGCGATATGAAGAGATAAGGCAATACTTTTCCGATCACAATCTCTGACTGATGCAACGGGGTCACGAGCAATTGAGACAAGGTGCCGGCTTCGCGCTCCCGCGTGATCGTGCTCGCGATCAAGGTAACCGTGACCAATTGGAGGATCAGACCGACCATCCCGGGTACAACATAATTCACAAACTCCAGGCTCGGGTTGTAAAGAATCCGGGTCATGACCTCCCACGGAGCGAGAGCAGAGTTGAATGCATCCTGCGTCTGTGGAGAAAGCTGTTCACCTAAGTTAATGACTTCGGTCGGTAGATTCTTGATCAGTTCAAATCTTTCATTCGCCTGGAATGCGCCGAGAGTCTGTTGCAGTAAACTCTGCACGGCCGGTGCGGTATCCGTGTCGGATCCGTCCAGAATGGCTCGGATGGGGATCGGTTTGCCGTCACGAATCGCTTGCCCCCATCCGGACGGTATCACAATAGCCGCTTCGCAACCGGCTTTGACCAAGTCACTTGGTCCGGCTGAATCTCCGGCCCATGGCTTCCAGATGAAAGTTTCCTTAAGAGTCTGCAGCAGATCACCCAAATCTTTTTGAGTCTTGCCAGGGTCGTCGCTACCTTCGATCAAAGCGGCGAAAATATCCTGGCCATGAAGTAGGTTGGCGAATCTTTCGCTTTCGCTGTCAGCATCCGCATTGAGGAACATGGTAGGCACATCGCGGATGGCCGCCCCGCCAAAAGCGTGCCCGAATACAACGGTAAAAAAAGGTGGTAGGACCAGGATCAAAAGCAAAACCCGGCGATCTCTCCAAACATGAACGAACTCCTTGTAGGCGATGGTGAGAATCGCATTCCAGGAGTCGACCAAATTCAGTTTGGATTTGCTGGTTTTAGTTCCGACGAAGTCGGACCTCGGGGTAGAGGTTGGCGCATCGCGGTCGGCCTTATTGGCAGGGGCGGGTGTAACGTACCGATCCTTTAAATAGTGACCGTGGGTGAACGCATTAAACACGTCTTCCATATCCGGCTCCACCCAAGAGTAACCGAGCCACTTCAGGTCTGGGAACGGCCAATGCTGGTGCCATCGTTTGAGCAGATCCTGCGGATCCTGGGCCTGCAATCGCAATCGACCGCTTCGCAGGTCAACCCCGTCAACACCGGGGAATTTCTGCAATTCCAACACGGCCGACATCGCAGGCTCAACGTGAACCTCGAGCAGATTCCCCCCTAAATGCTTTTTTAGATTGCCTGGCGAACCTTTGGCAACCAAACGGCCTTGCTGGATAAATCCCACTTCCGAACAACGCTCCACCTCATCCATGTAATGGGTGGTCACGAAGACAGTCGTTCCTGATTGAGTCACCTTGTACAAGAGACCCCAAATTCTTTGGCGATTGGATGGATCGAGACCGGCAGTCGGTTCATCCAAAAATAAAAGCTCCGGCTCATGGATCAAAGCGCAAGCCATCGATAAAAGCTGCTTGTATCCCCCAGACAATTTTCCTGCCTTCGCCTGGGTGTAGCCTTCCAGATCCATTTCCGTAAGCATTCGGGAAACCCGCTCCTCGAACCGGTCCTTGGGAACACGATACGCCCCGGCGAAAAAGCGAAGATTTTCGCAGACTGTCAAATCGGGATAAAGGCTGAATCTCTGGGACACGTAACCAAAACTTGACCGAATGCGAAATCGATCTCTCCAGACATCCAAGCCGTCGATCGACGCACTTCCCCTGGTTGGCTTAGTCAGACCGCATAACATCCGCATGGTCGTGGTTTTACCCGCTCCGTTGGCGCCGAGGAAACCGAAGATTTCGCCAGTGCCGATTGACATCGAGATGTTATCGACGGCAGTCGTCGGGCCAAATTTCTTCACCAGATCTTTAAGAACAATTAACGGCGTACGCATGAATTCCTCCAAGGAACTCGGATCCCATCGATGCTTCCCAGCACGGCTTTAAAAGGTTGCCGAAAGCCCAACCCGAACGTACGGCGCCCAGTCCGAGGAAATGACTTTGAAGTCCGCCCGATTAAAATCGAATCGCCTATACGGTACGACACCTCCCTCAATGTCAAGGTTGACGCCATTCCAGATCGCCCAGGTCAATCCGCCGCCTCCTCGAACTTCCCAATAATCCAAGATCGCATTGTTGAGTTTTTCCAGTCGCACGGAATGGCCAAATTGGTTGTCCATCCGAAATGTACCGTTTCGGATATCAGCTCCCGCGAATAATGTAATTTTGTCTGTGAGACTAAATTGCACCTGCGGTCGCGGCGCAACCCCATCTATCAGCCAACGATCAGACACCTTCCAGTGGACCCCGACTGCAGGAAACACCGGCACGTTGGAGTTAGGATCGATGCCGAGGCCGGCAATGAAGACCAAATCAGGAGTCTGAAAATAGGATCCTCCGATCGTAATAGGAACGTTAAAAAGGCGAGAGTTACCGTGGCTAAAACTACCATAGGCGCCCGGATGGGCTTCGATTCGAACCAGAAGAGCCGAAGTGAGCTGGATATCCGCTCCGATCACCGCATTCACCCCTTCAACTGCGTCCGGTATCGGTGTTACCGGGCTGCTAGTATCGAACGCGTAGCGCTCCCATTGGACGCCCAATCGTAGTATAAAATTGTTCCGGATCTGATCGGATACGACGACACTCGCGGAGCTGCTGATTTCCGAAAAGTTTCCATAGTTAACGCGGCCGTGAGTGGCCGCACCATCGCCAATATAGGAGCTTTCGGCCTCGAACTCGTAAGAGATAGGTGAGACCGTGGCACCGCGCGATAATTCAGTCGGCTTGGGGGCAACCGAAAGAGTCTGAGCATAGATGCTCGACAACGGCAGACTAGCCGCAGCTATAAACAGGGTGCGCGCAGAGCGCCCGAGCGAAGAGTAGAAATTCATGTGGTATGGGCTCAATTCCCCCCAACCAGATCTATTTACCACGAGGTGTGTCCTTAATGAAAGCTCTTACATTCGTTTGTATTTCCCGCATCATTGCGGCACCGGAGCCAAGTCGCTCTGCACCGCGCAGTCCTCCCAGGGCAGCCGAGGACACAAGGTCGACACGCCAAACCAGGGTTGCCTCGCTTCCCTCTACTTGCATCGGCCAGAGCTGATGCAAGGTCACCGCAACGTAATAACCGCCGCTGGAATAAAATCCCAGATCCGCTGTTTGCCAGCCATCCGCTGCAGGTCTTGCGTAAAAAGCATCCAGACTTACCGCGCCTAGGCTCACGGACCCGCGCGCACCGCCGTGAAACAGTTGCCAGGAGAGCGATGGCGTCAGCGAACCACGCCCTCCCCCGATTGCGGTAGACGAAATCAGTGAGGCAAATTGCGATCGAACGCTGCCACTTTCCTCAAGCAAACGCGCTACTTCGTCCGCAGCGAGGATGGCAGGACCAGATGTCTGATAGGGCGGCTGTGCAGCAAGACCACCTGAAACAAAGCTTTTGGCCCGTTGCGCCAACACTTGGCTCCAGAATGCCACCACTGGCGCAGGGATCGTTCCGCCGCCCGCTGCACCTCCACCGGTATATTGCTTCACCTCAGCGCTGCTAAGTTGCAGCTTCGAGGCGTCTCCAGGAAGCTTCTCGGTTGCGTCCACGAATGCTTTAACCGAAGAATTGGAGGAGGCGGACGCAAGGTTTTGAAAATCGTTGGGACTCACCCTCGCAGAGACATCCTCCTGGAGGTAGACTCTCAATTCCGGGTGCTGGGTTGGACGCCATTGCTGAATAAGGCCAACGGTAGTTTTGACCGGGGCTCGCACAATGTATGCGCTTTCCGCCGATCCCCCTCGCGAAAACCGCATGCCAGGTCCTTGAGAAGCCAAAACATCACCGGCCGCCAATTTAGCCAGGTCGGCATTTTTGAACACCGACAATGAACGTAGTTCGGTGATCGGGTCCGCATTAGTGGTCAAAGTGGGCGCCATCGCTCCGGCCAGGGCCAGGAGGAGGCTGCCAAGAAATCGTCGGTTGGCGTTTATAAGTTTGTTGTTCATTACTGCACTATTCGGTTCTAGCAAATCCTCATGTTACCTTAGCCGCGAGAACTCTACGCCGCTATCACCAGTCTGCCTAGTTGCTTCCGCAGGCGGAGGATTACGGTTGCGTGGCCCCATCGGGGTCGCGCTCTAAAGATTCAAATAGCGTAGTATTCTCTTAAGATCCTTTTGGAGCGAACGATCCTTTTCCAGACGTTTGGTAGTCCGCCGGACGGCATCGCTCACCGCGGGATAACTCAAGCCGCCTATTGCTTCTCCGATCTGGCGTAGACTCATCCCGACATGCCGGCGGCCGATTAACATGGCCAGCTCTCTGGCCGGATCACCATGACGTTGACTGGCTACCTCCCACGGCTCGCGCCAAACTTTTGCTACTGCCCCAGTAATAGTCGCCCAACTCATCGGCATCCTCTCCAGCCGTCGCACCGGCTTTTGCTCGTTGCGATTGCCCTTGGTGATTTGCCGGACCTTTTTCGCGAAGTTCTCGCTTCCAAGCACGAGCTCGGCGGCAAGCTCCTTCTTCCAACCGGTGCCAAAATCACCGGCGCCAATCCTCAGCGCAATATGCTCTCGATAATGGGCCTGTTTTGTACGTAGGCTTCGACCTGGTAGCTCCCTTAAGGTTTCGTCCATGTGCAACCACTGTGGTCGGGCCGTTAAACCAACATAGGCTCGAAAGGAACTCCACCGATACTCTTCGAGCTCTCTGAGCATTCCCTCCACCTGCTCCGGACTGGGTATTTCTGCCGGGGATGATCGGCTGGCTCCAAACCGTTTCACCCTCACCGGGTTCAAGTGGATATATTCCTGAATCTTGAAACCACTCTCTTCGGGATCATGTATTGTTGCCTTGAATCGGCCCTGGAACAGTGGTCCAACCCTTCCTCTCTTTCGGTTCAACCACACCGCATAGCTCAGATTCAACCATCGGACCGCTTCGCTCAGATTCTCTCGCGGACTCTCCAGCTGCAGATGGTAATGATTGGGCATCAACGCATAACTATGGATCCGAATCCAGTGTTGCTGGACCAAGAGCCCAAGCAACTCCTCAAACTTCCTGTAATAAAGCTCCCCGTGGAAAATAACCCGCCGTTCGATGCCGCGATTCACCACATGATACCAGGCCCCCGGAACCATCACTCGCAGAGCTCGCGCCATAGCCGCAGCATACAATTCGCCTGCCCTCGATCAAATCGTTATTACTTGATTCTTTAGATACGACCCCTCCCCTGCTGCTTGTAGAAAACCCGCCGACGCTGAACCTCAGATGGTCTAGCTTGGCCCACTGACCAGGTAGGCTCTCCGATTCGCGATGCGATACACGATCGTGACCATGACATGCCTATCCGCGCGGTAGCTTATCGCGACCCGGCTGGAATCCGGCGACCATTTCGCAAGGTAAGCGTCAGCCGCGGTATCGAGCGGATCTTTTATCTCTTCGAGAGGTCCGATTCTCTTCCCGGTCACAGCGTCCATCAGATAGACGTGCCAGTTGTCGTAACCCAATTCTCCTTCGCCGTGCGTGGCTATTAAATATCGGCCGTCAGGAGACTTACCGCCCGAGACCGTGACGTACTCACCGGGCTGGTAGTCGTAATTTGACGTCGCCAGAGCTGCAGAAGCGAACACGGCGAGAGCAAAAAAAGCCGAAACGCCCAACCTTCGGTTCATAGACGCCCAGATTAACCACCAAGCCAAACCGCCGGAAGTCAAATCTGCGACGCTTTTCTTAGGGGACCCGCTGCTTTTGTATTGCTCAATGTGTCCCGACTACGCGGTTTCATTCGCAGTGGCCGGTGCCATCCGCTGCTTGACTTTTCCTACCGGATCTGTTCAACCACAACAAACCCTCATGAACAGTATGAAACCGTTGTCTATCTCGCTCACCATTCTGCTTTTGGTCGTTGCTTTGGCAGGTCTCGAAGGTTGTGCATCAATGGATGCGTCGAACACAGAATCACTGCTTTCCGCCGCCGGGTTCCGTACACGCACTCCGTCAACCCCTAAGCAGCAAGCTTTGTACAGTCAACTGGCAGCCTACAAGCTCGAACGTCGGATAAAAAATGGCAAAGTTCTTTACACGTACGCGGATAAGCAAAAGGGCATCGTATACATTGGAGGCGAAACTGAGTATCAACAGTACAAGCGGCTAGCTCTGCAACAGTCAATCGCCGAAAGTCAACTCCAGGCAGCCGAAATAAACGAGACAGCCTCGCTCAACTGGGGGCCCGATTGGGGACCGTGGCAAGTCTGGTGGTAGACAGTTCGCACTCGTCTAATCGGTCGGAGGATGACCAAGTTCGTTTCATGGTTGGTTGCATTAGATCTGCTAACCAGGTTAGCATCCTTTGATAACTCTCTTCAGTAGCGGTCCGGCGGGTACCCGGGCGCTGCCGGATCCCGTTTCCCTGGGTGCACGAGAGGCTCAACATGACTGACAAAGGAATCAAGTTACCCAGCCGAAAACCGCAGTCGCCATCTTGCCACCAGCGACCTGTGCAGATGAGCCGGGAACGACGATAGCGCCAGGAGTGCACGGGAAGGCCGACAACGCGGAGGCCTTATCTTCGGTAGGCGACTGTCCCGTTGCAAAAACGTACGTGTGAACGATCAATTGGCGCGATCGAAGCGATCCGTTTGAGTTAGCCCAAGACTCAGTCGCCATTCCCGCCGGAACGGTACCCAAAAACCGACCCGGCGTCACGCCGATTTGCCATTCAGACCAGACGCTTACGGCCGGTAGCGCGCGCATCGCAGGCCGAGAGGTCCAATCCGACGGCCGCGGCTCAGGGACCTAATCCATCGAAATTCTCTGGCTCCGGCGATACGATTCCTGCCGCGATCAGCTCGTTCTCACCGCTTGCGAGATCTTCAGCGCACTCTTCGCAAACGGCGCATTCTAGAACCAGGTCGTAGTAGCTAAGCACGTGAACACGACCGCAAAACTCACAGATTCCCTGATAAGGGTGCGCCTTTTTTATTGTCGTTCGCGAAAGGTCCATCTGGGTTATCAAAAAAGAGTTGGAGAGAGAAAATGCGAGATTTCGTCTCTCTCTATACCCACCAAGATAAGCTTACTTGCTGACTGGATCCTTGCGCCAACCTTACAAATACGTAACGAACGTCAACGAACGTCAGCGACGCTGTTCACGGTCGCTCGCTGGTGTTCGGGCCGACACAAAACTAGGCGGAGCTTTTCAATCCGTTACCGGCGTTACTGGCGATACCGTGTTACCGGTGTTGTCGGCGTTATCCCCAATGTGTATCTTCGATTCTCGTGGCGTCAGACGACATCTACGTCCAGGTCACTGCGACACCGGATGCCTCCCGGCGTCCCAAATCAGTCGTTGTTTTGGTACCTCGGAAGATTATTGAGGAGTATAAGTCGACGAAGGCCACAA
>DATNNZ010000308.1:0-9100 GCA_035601575.1 Chthoniobacterales bacterium | reverse complement strand
CAGACAGGGGAACTCTAAGGATATTGGGGCGTTTCGTAGGGATTTGTTAAGACCGGCACGATCGATCAAGAACCAGATTTAAATATATGAAGGTTATATGTATCGCGCAATTCCTGCAGAGGCATTGCAGGTGAATGAGCGGGACCGTGCGTGGGTAGACAGGATGAGTACTCCGCATCCGCTCGGCACAATGACCGAGGGCATTCGACTGCACGGCAAGCATCGCAAAGTCAAAAAACGAATATTTGCGCTAGCGTCGGGATGGGAGCCCAACCCAGTCAGGGAGTTCTACGAGAAATTGGAAAAAGACCCAGCCTGGACAGTTCGTACGATCGAGTGCGGGCATGACGCAATGCTCGACGAGCCAGAAGAGGTAGTGAATATTCTGCGGGAGGCTGCAGAAATAACGTTAACCAAGTTTTAAAGTCGTGTCCGTCCGTTTGTTGGTGTAGACCTACAGGTGGCAAGAGCCTACATTGGTCAAAAACGCGCGAAGAGATCGACAAACGCTCCGGCGCTTTCAAGTCAATCTTCGGAATTAAGTTAGCAATTGTGCAATGAAGGTTTACTTCCACCCTTCGCTTAACCAGGTTGAACTAGGGACAGTAATGCAGGCGCTCTCAGATTCGTGCCGGATCGCTGTCATTCGCGAGCTCGCGGAGGGCGGAGAGCTTGCCTGCAGTAAGATCGCGCTGGACGTGTCGAAAGCAACCCGTTCCTATCACTTCGATGTCTTGCGCGCGGCCGGCCTGATCTTCACCAGGACCGAAGGAAAGAAGCGCATGACATCGCTACGCAAAGCGGAGTTGGACGAGCGGTTTCCCGGACTTTTGAAGTTGGTCTTAGCGGGGAAGCATAGATAGCGCGAGCCACAAATCCAGGTTTTTTCCCACCTACTAAAATAGCAGACAACTCCAAAAAGGGGAAGTGAACGATCGCGGGAACTTGGACCGATTCCGCTTTGGTGACGGTCAAGGCAGCTTCGGACATTGGCGCTGAGAGCCTCTCTCTCCAGACAATGATTCCGGCAATCGGAACAAAAAACGGCGAGTATTCAACTACTGCGCTCTAGTATCCCTAACCAAATCCATGCAATCGGGGCGCATTGCCGCTAACAGAACATCTGATTAAAACGAGGATATTTTTAGAAAGTAACACGGAATGTCCAACGCGGGATATCTGCTCGGCAGCGCACCGAGGGAACTGCAGCGCTTGATACGACAATCTCAAATTATTAACCCTGTTACGGAGCGTCTCCTCCGACAGACGGCGGTTAAGCAAGGAATGCGGGTTCTGGACGTCGGATGCGGAGCCGGTGACGTTTCCTTGCTTGCGGCGGAGTTGGTAGGAGCCTCCGGATCGATTATTGGCATCGATCGCTCTCCGGAGGCGATTGCGATGGCCAAAGAGCGTGCTCGCCAGCACGGCTTTCAACAGGCCGACTTCTCTGTCTCCTCAGTCGAAGACTTCTTTCCCGCTGAGCCCTTCGATATGGTAATCGGAAGATACGTGCTGATGTATCAGCCAACGCCGGCTGCGTTTATCCGCGCCGCCCGGAGGCACGTCCGCGCCGGTGGGGTCGTCGCTTTTCATGAAATTAGCTTGCACCGCGGATATCACAGTCTTCCGAGTAATCCGGCCTGGGAAAAGATGGCCGAATGGGTTAATATCGGCTTCCGGTCCGGTGCCCCGAGTTGGGATGCCGCTGGTCGGCTGGTGGAGCACTTCTTGGAGGCGAGCCTTCCTTGTCCGGAGTTATTCGCAGAAATGCCAGTGGGCGGCGGCGAGAACTCACCCTTGTATGCTTGGATGGCGGAGACCGTCCGTACTCTATTGCCACACCTGGTGGAACTCGGCGCAGTTACCGAAGAGGAGGTATCGATCGACACTCTCGAGGAGCGATTACGGTCGGGGGCGGTCAAAGCACGGTCCCAGGTCGATGTCGCAACTCAAGTATGCGCCTGGGTAAGGCTTTAGTGTCCCGAATGCCGCGAATTGATACTAAATTTTCCCAATCATGGCTTCCGAACGCGATGATAGATCGCGTTGAAAATAATCAGGTCCGAGTGGACCTCATGCTCTTGCTAAATCTCGCATCGTCGACGGGTGAGAACTCCGACGCTCAATCTTCCAAAGCAGAGAGAACTGATTGCTCGTAAGACCAGCGAGTGAAAACGTCGTATCCTAAGTCTGGGTGACCCTGCGAGCTGTAAGCGAATTCTGGAGCGTTTTCTTTCAGTCGAATGATCCTTGGAAGGTCCAAGCGTACTCTATTCAACGTTTCGTGTGCGGACCCCAAAAACTTCGAGAGCTCCTGTACGGCGAGCGTAATGATGCGATAGAGTAAGTCTGGAGGACTTGATGCCGCAGAGACGCCGTCTCATAACGGGCGTGGCACTTTGCGTTACCGTGATGGCAGCCGCCAGCATCGACACGACCGTACTGGCCCAGGCTGATCGTGATTCGGCCGCGCCGAGGGAGCCCAGGGTCGTAGCCGAGTCGCGGTTCGTGGTGACCAATGCTCCCGCCCAGACCGACCTGGTGCAGCTCGTGGTCGACTTCGAGCGCAGCGCATGGACGTCGCTGCACACACACGGAGGTCAGGCCATCAATCTCGTGCTCGAAGGGGAAATCACGTTGCGACACGGCGGGATGGATCGTCTGTACAACGCTGAGCAGTCGTGGACCGACAGTACCAGCCAAGTTCACGCGGCAGGCAATACTGGATCTGGCAAAGCCCGGTTGCTCACGAATTTTCTACTGCCGAAGGGCGCGCCTCAAATCACGGTCGTGCAGGAATCTCAATTTGGACCGGCGGTCACCTGCGAAGCAAAGTTTCCACTGCCGTCGCTTGCAACGGAGACCGAGATTGTGCAGCAAGTGATCGATCTCCCTCCGGGCTGGCGCACGGAGCGGGCCTACCACGGATTTGCCGTCGGCCTCATTATGCAGGGCGAAGTCACGTATCGGATCGGCTGAGACCGGAAGTCATACAAGCCCGGTGATGCCTGGATGGCGCAAGCTGGCACCGGCGTCACGGAACAAAATAACATGCCCAAGCAGGCGCGCGTCTTCAGGAGTTATCTTGTGCGAAAAGGAGCTACTCCGTAAGGGCCTCTCTCGAATTGTTATTCGACCGGAACTTTCCCCACCTCCACTGCGTCGCAAACCGAATTGATTTCCCTCCGAAGAGAATCAACGCGCAGAGATGAACCAAGCATAAGCATCATCCGGGTCGATGAAGCCTAGCTGTAGGATACTGGGAGCATAAACGGTCCTGACCGATAATATCCGCGATTTCAGAACCAGATTGGGGTGACTTCACGAAACGGAATTTTTAGCACGTTAAGGCCTTTTGTGGGTGATTTGACCAAAAGAAAACGCGCCAGGATTTGATTACAGCTCGTTTTACGCGAAAACTGGTGCTGGAGAGACCCGCTGCTTTTTGGTCGAAGTCCAGCGCTCCTCATGACGTGCCCTCGCACTACGATCCACGAGCAGACAGAGCTTCCTTACCGTACTTAAAATTCCGTTTCGTGTGCGGTACCCATGTAGGAACTCAATTCACCGAAGAGAACGGTGTCGGCTGCAGGAACGAGTTGGCGATGCTTGCAACGATTGGCCCGTCCTTCTCCGAGGCGGCCCGCACTGCGAGCCACTCCGGATCCACAATGAACGCGTTCCATTTCGCCTCGCGTTCGGCGAGACTCTCCCACGCAAGGAAATAAGTTAACGTGCTGCTGTCCGGCCCAACCAGCGTGGTCCAAAAACCAGCCTGCCGGATGCCATACCGCTCCCAGATTTTGAGTGTATGGTCGCGAAAGCGGGCAAGAATATCCGGCAACCGCCCCGGTGTTGCCGTATAAATACGAAGTTCGTAGATCACGATCTTTCCTTTCTCAGTTGATTACGCAAGGCGGCGCCCTCTCCTCCAGGGATCTCGCTCGTCCGTCCCGCTATGGTTACTAAACGTTGCCGCTTCGGATAAATCAACTGCCAGGCCTGCGTAGAAATGTGAAAACGATCCACGACCCAAGAGTAGTATCGGTAGAGTTCGAACAGCTTGGCCCGTGTTCGGTAGGCTTCCAGTATTGGGTAATCGGTACTTTATTCGCGACCTTCGCGGGCTTTTAATTCGGGGTGCTCGGTCACACCTGTTTCTGTGCGCGAGACCTCGCGCCGACCGACGGTTCATGGTGAGGCAGCCAATTTTCGGCATTCGCCGGCGAGCTTAGGCAAGATATCTAGCAGGCAAATAGTGGGGAAGGTAGAATTAAATCTATCCGACCGAATCGCGACGAAGGGCTTCTCTCGGTCCGGCCTAGTCGTTGAAAGGATCGTCCTAGCCGAAAATTATGAGATAAAAGGTCTGCGCTACCGCCACAGAACCCCAGGTAAAGGTCAAGCCGCGGTGGCTCTATTGACACCGCAGCCGCAATCTCCGCTGAGGAAGTTTTACATTGCGAGCGTTCGTAGACAAGACGTTCCCGGCCACAGAAGTCGCCGAGGCGACCCGTCACCTTGAGTCGCGCAAGGGCGCTGGCAAAGTTGTCCTGACGTTTTAATCGGATTCATCGCGCAACCGGGTGGGGTCGCAGCGAGCCTGCCCCCCCACAAGTTTTGCTGCTAGAATGAAGCCCATTTCGATGTCAACAAGGCAGGGCATGACGAGCGCGCCCGACTGCCGCACAGCGAGAGCGCTTAGGATGGATGACTGCCCGCACGCTTACTTTCATCTCCAATCTTTTGCGGAGAATGAGGTGCTCGAACGCCTCCCTCTGCTCGAGTCGATGGCCCCGTCAGAGAAAGCAGGTCTGGAATGGGAAAATCATCAGGCGTCACGAAAGGTTTTGCTTACACGAATATACATTCGGGTTTCCGGCGGATTTTTTCCGAGGTGGAGACTTAATGCCCGATCGATCACCTCTTTTTCGGCTTTCGTAATTCGCTCGCAATGAAGCAGGTATTGGGACCAGGATGGCATCATTATCTCGACATGGAATTGGTTGGGTCGGGCAGGATCCGCAAATAGCTGCCAGCTGTAAGCCCCATTTCGCAAATGAATCAGCCGAAGCACGCTGATGAAACTGTCGATCTCGCGCCCTCGAGGTTCGTCCACCTGGAAGTCGATTGTAATGAGCACTGGCCCATCCCTGGGTTGCAGAACGTGAATGAAATTCTGCGACGAGGGAGTGACCGACCCAGATTCAAAGCTGAGCCTTTGGGTAAAATCGATTGATAGTGGTGAGGATAACAACTTGAATGTCAGCAACATCACTGGGATAAAAACGGCCACCGCCACTAATACTGTCCTGACGCCGAATGTCTGTGCGGTTGTTCCGTAGATGACTCCACCCAGAGCCATCGCGCCCTGAGAAGACATGATGACGGTGGCGTTCATTCGGCCACGAGCCCACGCCGGCATCGCGCGCTGCCCCGCCAGCCAGAGTCCGTTAGCGGTGGACGTCCAAGCGACGCCGGCAAAAGCAGCAACAACCAGCAAAAGCTGCGTTTGGCGAACAAAAGCCATCAACAAGATGACCAGCGCCAGCAGGTACGCCGCTAGCCTGGTTAAGGTGTTGGGTGAATAGCGAGCGCGTCCCCACGGAAGGATGAAAGCTGCGGTGATCACTGAGCCAAGGCCCATGATGGTGTACAACAGTCCGAGTTCTGCCGCATCAATATGCAATTCTTTTAAACCGATCACCGGGAGCAGTGCTGGAATCGCTGCGACCAGCAGAGAGAACAATACCTGTCGCGCCAAAATAACCTGCATCCCGGGTGCGTAGCGCACGTAGTGGACTGCCGTCGCAAACGATTGGAAGAAATCTTCCATGGCAGAGTGGGGTTGCGCCTTTGGCTGGCGCCACCGCATCAGAGCTAGATTGATAAGGAGAAAGCAGGCGCCATTTGCTGCAAAAATGGTATTTGTGCCGATCAAAGGTATCATCGCCTGAAAACTGAACATTATACTAAGATCGGTTTTACGCGGAGTAGCTGTGAGTTCGGGAATTATTTTGCGCTTTTTCTTGTCCGATAAATTGCGTCTTTGTGGTTTCGAAGGAGGTTCGGAATCGGACGCGGGAGCCCGATTCGCTCTCAGAATACTTCGGGCGCGTGAGCGGCAGACGGGCGTAAGCAGAACAGCACCACGACGAGATGGATCTGGGAGGCCCCTTTGAGCCCGACGGGGGAGGGATCGTTGGAACACTTTTTATCACCGGCGCTTGCCGGACGTTTCGTCGGCATCCATGCCTCGGCGTTTAACGAGGGGACTATGAAGGCCGAAGAAGAGAGAAAAGGGGAGCTGGCCCGCGAATTAAAGACGCAAAACGAGCGGCTGATTACTACGGCGATCGAAAGTGCTACGGGTTGCCGTCTCGAGAATGGAGTTCTCTATCTGGAGTACCCGCATCCGAGCATCAACGATTTCATTCTCAAGGACTCTCGGCGAAAGCTAACTTCAGATGCCCTGGCTAAGAAGATCGGTATCCAGGTGCAAGTTATATAGAAGGTCTTAAAACTCGACCGTCATTTCAACCCCGGGTAGACCCATCGCTGGTTCAAATGGCTTGATGAAGGGTCTAAGGACTACGACCTGGTGGCAATTGCCGGTGACTTCATCAACGTTTTTCGTCCGGAACCATTGAATGTTCAGATCTTCAAAGCCAAAGCATTTCTCTGGTCTTTAGCGCGAAAAACCCGCGTCGCTATTTCCTCTGGCAATCACGATGCCGTGGATGAAGTTGATTCCTCTCCGCGCGGTCCAGTTCCAATGTGGATGGCCGCGCTGGATTCGATTAACATCTTGGTTTCGGACGGCCCGACTGGATACAGACGATCGATCAGTGCGTTGTCCTCAACATTTGCCAAAGGTCGATCGCGCCGTGTTTCGAGATGCAGCGTTTACGAACCACATCGTTTTCGATCTCGAAAGCGGAAAGATCCACTGGAAGTCATGGCTGCAGTCGGAGAATGAGGAGAGGGTATTAGAGCTCTGTTGATGGTTTAGAAGCGGTCTATTACCGATCCCTTCAAAAACCGTCTGTTTATCCGGCAGCTGGCGATAAGTGCTGCGATAAAAGCGACCCGGGCGATACAGTCCGGCCCGTTTCGCGTTGATATAACACAGGTCGCACGCCGGACTGTGAGCCTTATGCCGCGCGTGTTGCTTGTTTTGTCTTGACTAATAGTTCGCTATTTCGATACGGCTTAATCTGAGGGTAACTTTTGGTAACCTCTCACCATCAAGGAAGTAGAAAATGTGTTTTTCCGTTAGTTCTCCCCTTCGGCTGGGTCTTACAGCGTCATTCGTCGTGGGTTTGGCACTGTTTGCCTCTGTAACGGTTTACGCCCAGAACTCCGGTGCGGATGATATCGCTGCATTGAAGGCTCAAATCGAAAAGATGCAGAAAGAATCTGAGGCCCGGACGGAACAGATGCAGAGACAATACGAAGACCGTATCTCGACCCTGGAAGGCGAGGTCCAGTCGCTCAGATCCAAAGCCGATTCCGGCTCCATCCTCAACACGCATGTATTGACTGACGCTGATGGCAAACAGTACGAAGGCAAAGGTCCGGTTCTCGATGAATCGTTCCTCAAATCGTTGACCCGAAATTTCAGCTTTTCGGCTTACGTTCGCGCCGGTGTCCAATTTAACGGTAGCGGCGGCGGTGGTAATTTCAATTTTGAACCGCCCGACAGTGCGGCTGCCGAGCGTTCGCGTCTCGGCAACGAGAACGATACTTACTTTGAGTTGACCTGGGCGCAGGCGCATATGCTCGGTGACAATCCAAACGTGATGGATGTCTCTATGCGATTCACGCCGGCGATTCGTTACGTCCAGAACCGCAGCACTTTCGTCACTGGTATAGGAGGCGGACAGAACGGGCGCGAAAATGGGAGCGATTTCGATTTTGTGATGCGCGAGGCGTACCTCGAAATGAGCAACGTCTTCAAGAGCGCTCCGGAAATTACCTTTTGGGGTGGCCAGCGGTTCTATGATCGACAAAATATCGATCCGATGGATTATTACTGGCTCGATATGTCCGGGTACGGCGCCGGAGTCAAGAATATCGATCTCGGTATCGGCAAACTCTGGGTTGCCTATCTCGGTGGCTTGGATGACGACATTGCCTCACCGAACACCGGTAGCTTTTACAAGCATAGCCTCGATATTCGATTGAAAGATATCGCCATTGGCCCGGGCAAATTGATGTTGGTTCTGATCGGCAACTATGAAAAGGGCACAACGTTCACGAAAGATTTCAATGGCAATCTGCTAGCTGCTGGCGACGCGGTACTGACCCATCCGGTTCGCACGGACGATGCGTACGGCATCGGTGGTGGCGCGGGCTACAAGTTCGATCTCAGCGCCATTGGCCCAAACAGTTTCCTCCAAATTTACGCTTTGGGCGGCTGGGGAGCGACTAACTTCAGCACCACAACCGACTTAGGCGTACTCACGGGATTCGTAAACTCGGCCCTGATCAGGAATCCTGCGACCCCTGTCGGTGCCGTCATCAACGCCGGAGAAGCGATCCAAAAACAGCGCCGCTTCGAAGCCGGTGGATTTTTTGTGTGGAATCCGAATCCTTGCTTCTCGCTGGGTGCCTGGGCATTCTGGCAGCAGGATTCAAAAGGGTTCCGGCTGCAGGAAAGTTTCGTAAACCCGCGCTTTCCATTTCAAGCGAACGGAATAACGCCTAATCTCGTCATCAAGAGCACTCCTTCGACGCGTAACATATTCGAAGCCGGTATCAGACCGATTATCTGGATCGCGGACAATATTGCAATCCAGGGTCAGTTTTTCTACAGCTATATCGATAACGTTCGTGGTTTTCAGGCGAACAGTAATCCCACTATTAATCCAGGCACGCTTAACCCCACTGCTTTCGGCCGCAGCGGAAGCATGGGCATCTTTACCATCGCTCCATCGATCAAACCGAAGGGTGGATATTTCACCCGTCCGGAGTTGCGAGTCTTCGCCACCTACGCGATCTGGAGCGACTCTCTGAAAGGCTCAACCACTTCGGTCCAGGAAGGTAGCAATACCGGCGGATTCAGTCCAGCACCCTATGCCAAGTCTAACGATGGCTG
>DATNNZ010000307.1:0-3766 GCA_035601575.1 Chthoniobacterales bacterium | reverse complement strand
CTTCGGGCCGGTTCCCTCGTAACGTTGGGCAGTAGACGGTGTGTCCGGCATCGCGAAGAATGTTTGCTATCGTTTCGAAGTCCTCACCGGTATGCCATGCGCCGTGGATGAGAACAAAGGTTTCGAGCATTTCGTTTATCTCCGTTATTTCTAGCAAATCTAAATGAGTAATAGCACGACCGGTTGTGTTGTCATGGGTCGAACGATCTTTGTCTGGGTTCATAATCTGTCCCTATCAAGGAATGCTTCACTCAATAAAGAGACGACCAGTCGTCTATTTATCAAGCAAAAAATTTAAGCTCGGAGTAGATTAGTCAAAATTACTTCCTCGAAGTGACGATAGGGCCTCCGCTTTTGTTCAATCTTCGCTCGCATAGCCGCGCCTTCCCAACTCTCGATCATCGCTGCGGCAAGATCACGTAAATTACTTCGTGGCGTGATCTCGTGTCGCTCCTGCGCCTCACGAAGACATGTAACAATTGGTGCCTCCCAGCGTTCAAAAATGTCAGAAAGCTTGGAACGAACTTTGGGACTAAGGTTTGCGATTTCAAGGGAAAGGTTTCCGATGAGACAACCAGTTGCATAGTTGTCTTTAGCCTTTTCAGCGGATAGAGACTTAAAATAGCGGAGAATACGATCTGTTGGTGTCAGGCGTACATCCTGTAGGATGCCGCCGAATCGTTCTTCAATATCGGTCCAGTACTGTTCAAGCACTTCCAAAGCGAACTCTTCTTTGCTTCCAAAGTAGCTATAGAAAGACCCCTTTGGAATTCCTGCGGCTTCAACGAGTTCTTGCACTCCGCTCGCGTTGAAACCGCGATTTAGAAATAGACTCCTGCCCGCCTCTATCAGACGGTGCCGAACTTCTGGATTGGCTGGTCTAGGCATTTCTAAAAATATGACCAGTCGTTTGTTTATTTTGCAAGTATTAGATCTGATCGGTGGCGGTGAAACCAATTAAAGCAAGCAGTCAAATAAATATCTGAGAGGAATCGATAATGACCCAAAAGAATGATCTGAATTCGCAAGCCAGTCGCTGCAGTTGCACCACGCTAAGAAAGGCCTCCCGCCGTATTTCACAGCTTTACGATGCTGCCTTAGCGCCGAGCGGCCTGAAAACCACACAAAGAGCGATCCTCGCCCAGATCCGCCGAAGCGAGGCAACCACAGTCGGCAATCTGGCCGAGGCGTTGGTCATGGACGCCGGGGCGCTTGCGCACACGCTCAAGCCATTAGAAAGAGACGGCCTGATCTCCATCGGATTTTGCCCGGCCAAAAGCTGCTTCGAAGCCGCGATGCGCGTTCTCCCAAAGCCTATCGGATTCAGAAAGGCGGGCGTTGCCGGCCGGTGTAAGTTTGGCGACCCGATTACGCCGGTCATCGGGATCGACATTCTCCACCGATCGTCTCCTATTCGAGCCCTTTCTCCGTGCACGAGAACCGTCTGGGCTCGGCGCCTAATTCTCTAGTTCATCATTTCTTGGTCGCTACGACTTCGAGATATTCGGCTTCCACCCTCATCAAATGTGACCTCGACAGCTTCACGTTTTGCTCGTTGGGGTTCTCCCAACAGTCGTGTCATCAGGGGCCATTTGGACTGAGATCGAGACGGGTTTCCATATTGAGCTCGAAGCGCCCGTACGGATTAACGTGCTCCCAGATTAGCGGTGTAAGAGCGCGCAGATCCGTCGTCGTTAATCGCTCGGCCCAGTGCGGACGCGAGAGCACTTGCTGCATCATAAGAGTGTTAATATAGACCATGCAGTTCTGCAGGAGGTGCAGCGACAACATGCTCAGCTCGTGATCCTCGGTCCGATTGCTGGCCAGTTCACCACGCCGGGCAAAGAAGACAAAATCATTCGCGCCGTTCCAATGCTCAATCACGTTAAGGCCTTCATGAATCTCGCGGCGCAGAGTTTCTTCGTGCAGGTATCGGCAGAGGAAAAGGGTCTTGATCGCTTTTCCGAGTTCGGCGAGAGCCTTGTAGGTAGGGTGTTGCACGTTGCTGCGAGTGAATCGGCGCAGAATCGCTTCGGTTTCGGCCGTTCCTAAGCGAAGTGCTGTAGCGTATTTGACCATCTGATCGTATTGTCGCCGGATCAGGTCCCAATCGATTGGTCGTGTTAGGATTGGCTGCAAATGCTCGTAGGCTTCGGGCCGTCCACTTTCCGGCCGGTAAAGTCGTTGGATGTGGATGGCTTTAAGCCGCGGTAAGAGGTCAAAGCCCAAGAGATGACAAAAGGCGAAAGCAACCTCGCTTTGACCATGGCTGTCGACGTACTGGCGGTCGATTGACATTTCGGTGCAATGGCGAATAACCCCCTCGATCATGGCTGCAACTTCAGAGGACGACGGCGATTTAAGCTGGGAGTGTATGCACAATGATTTTCGCTCGACGTGCCAATAAATCATAATACCACGGCCCCCGTAGCGTACGTGCCATTGCGTGGTCAGATTTTGGTCCCAAGCGCCGAAGTGCTTGGAGTCCGATGCACATGCTGTTGTACCTTCACCCCAGATGGCCGGGTTGCGCGCGATCAAAGTGCCATTTGTCACGGTCGCTATTGCTTGGCGTAACTGATCGGCCGTGATGTAGCGCCGCCGAACGTAAACCAAGTCCTTGTAGGTTGCGCCGTGCTGGGCAGCGTTCATGCGTTGGAGCCCTGCATTGGTCCCAATGCCATGCAAGCAGAGTAGTAATCGCGGTCTCAGGATCGCACGATCGAGGGTCTCATACGCTGTTGGACTCCGTAGCACATCAGTGAAGTTGAGCCGAAGATCAGTTTCCTTCAACATGTCGAGTAGACTGGTCATGGGCCAGGCTTCGGCGATCTCTGCCTTCAGTGCAGCCAGGTTGATCGGTTCAGGTTGCGCTGTCAGCGGCGTGACGCTTATCCAACCACCCGCTTTCTCGTTGATCCGGACACCGGGATTGCGTGCCAAACCCGCATCAAACGTATGCAGCGCCTTTCGCATCTTCTCTTGCAAACCGATTACGAATCGGTCGGCCTCAAGGGGCAAGTTGAGCGCTTGATAGTATACGGTACGTTGCGCCTCAAAATCGGCGGGCAGGTCCTCGTCCGGATTACGGTAGCGGTTGGCGCCGACAACCCAAATCTCCTTGCAGCGCAATTGCTCGCGCAGCGCTTCAAGGACACAAATCTCGTAAGTGATCCGGTTTACCCGCGACCGGCCGCGGGTGTCGGTCTCAACAACCGCCTCCCGCCAAAGGCCGCGTACGACGGATAACGGAATGTTCTCCTCAACCGGGAAAAAACGAAGCCTCGTATCGGCATACCGTTTCACGAGCTCGAGTGCACTGATGACCGGCTGATGGACCTCGTTATTCGAGCGGAAGGTTAGCGTCTCAACCAGCTTCGGTACCACCTGCCGATAATGCCCGCTGTAGGAGTTACGGATCACCGTGCGCAAGGTGGTACGGTAAGTTGGCCCTGTTGCCTTCCGTTCTCTAACGAGGTCGCGGAGCGTCTGCTCACCGACTACGGGAAAGACCACTTCTCGTACAATCCCTTCCGGGTGTGCCAGGGCGACTTCGGCAAGCTCAAAGAGCAAAGTCTGCTTGCCCGTTACGCGTTTGAGATCCTCGAGCAGCTCACGCTCGACTTTGCGCTCAGCGCGTGCGCCGATGTGGTGAATGGTTTCAATCAGCAGCTCGACCAGGCTGTCGGTTATCGCGCGACCCCGCACATAAGCGAATGCCGCGAGCCGAGTCAGCCGCAGGGGTTCAGGATGTCGCCTTGGTTCA
>DATNNZ010000306.1:0-4688 GCA_035601575.1 Chthoniobacterales bacterium | reverse complement strand
AGGCGGTGCACACCGATATCTTCCGGGTATGCAACCACTCCCTTCTTTCTCAGGGCTGCAGTCTCGGAGGCGACAGCCTTCTGACCGACCGGGCTGACTCCAGCCACTGCTGCGAGTGCGCGGCGGCGCTCCTCCTGACCTTCAGCTTTGTAGAGATATGCGATGCCCTCTTCGGTTACGACATGGCTTACGTCGTCGCCGTAGATCATGATGGGCGCTATCGGCATCCCTGCCTGCTCGCCAACCTGAACCGCGTCCAGAGTCTCAACGAATGCAGGAACGCCACCGCTCTGAAAGGTCTCTACAATCTGCACGACAAGCTTTCGACCACGATTGATCGGTTTGTCCTCCGTAATCAGATCAAGCCACGCTTTCGTGCTATGTCGCCGGCCATGTGGGTCGTGTCCCATATTGGGCGCGCCGCCAAACCCGGCAAGTCGCCCAGCGGTTACGGTCGACGAGTTAGCATCGGCATCCATCTGCAGTGTTGAACCGATAAATGCATCGACCGCATACTGTCCGGCGAGCTGACATAGCACCCGGTTTGAACGTAGGCTGCCATCCCGTCCGATAAAAAAGATATCCGGGCGTGCCGCAACGTACCTATCCATCCCAACTTCGCTGCCGAAGCTGTGAATGCTTTTGACCCAGCCGCTTTCGATCGCGGGGATCATCGTCGGATGAGGGTTCAGTGCCCAGTGTTCGCAGATTTTTCCGCGCAGTCCAAGTGACTCACCATAGGTCGGCAAAAGGAGCTCGATGGCCGCGGTGTCGAATCCAATTCCATGGTTCAAGGAGTGAACCTGATGCCGCTCGTATATCCCTCGGATCACCAGCATGCCGATGAGAATCTGCAGGTCATTGATGTGGCGCGGGTCACGTGTGAATAGCGGCTCTATGGCGAACGGCCGGTCAGCCTCGACCACCACATCCACCCAGGAGGCAGGGATATCCACCCGTGGTAATTTATCGACGATCTGGTTTACCTGCACGATGACGATTCCATCGTGAAAGGCGGCCGCCTCAACAATGACCGGTGTGTCTTCAGTGTTTGGTCCGGTGTAGAGATTGCCCTTGGCATCCGCCTGGTCCGCACAGACGAGCACCACATTCGGTACCAGGTCGACCAGCAACCGCGCGTACAGTTCGACATAGGTGTGGATGGCGCCAATCTCGAGCTTGCCATCCTCCAACAGTTGCGAGACGCGCAGGCTTTGCGGACCAGCGAAAGCGAAATCCACCTTTTTGGCAATGCCCAATTCAAACAGCGTGAGATGCTCCGGTCGACTAATGCTCGAAATAATCAGATGCAGGTCGTGAAGCCTTTTCGCATCGACCTTCACGAGGGATCGGGAGAGGAAATCAGCCTGTTTCTGATTGTCGCCCTCAAGAACAATCCTGTCGCCGCTGACGATGAGGGTTTCGAGAGCCTCAATGATCTTTTCCTTCGGCAGGATCGATCCCCTCATCCAGGGCTTGACTAGCTCTATGCGCCGCCGTTTCTCTTCGCGTCGCGTCGTCCAGGAGCGCGAAACCGGCTCTAAAATTTGCTTTGCCATTGGATTGATTTTGCCCGGTTCGTTTTCATTTTCAGTTTCGCTAACAGTTTACTAAAGCATGGGCGGCTGAGCGCCCTCGCACAATCACCAGAAGCCTCTAACTATTCGTTCAACTGATTGCTTGCCGGCAGCCAGACTAGCCTCTGATTGGGCATGATCCTGATTCCACGCGTTATCCACGAACACGCTGCTAACCTCATGCACTCCTATCAGACGAAGCCAAAAATCAATGTAAGGCGCTTGGTGATCGAACGACGGTGGTATAGGAGTATCCTCGTGAAATCCAGATCCCCGCGTATAGACGACGAGGGCTTTGGGGATGTTGAGGCACGGCCCATATTCTTTGCCGTCATACGTGAATAAGTAATTGCGCTGAGCGGTCAGATCAATCAACTGTTTGAGCTTGTATGGGATGGAGAAGTTCCACATGGGTAGGCCCAAGACAATTCGGTTCGCTCGTTGGAAGCGACCGATCAATTCTTGAATGCGGTTCCAGGTATGCGATTCTGCGTCTGTCAGTGGCTTGTGCTTGATGGCCTTGTACTTGGCCCCGATGGATGCGGCATCAAACTCGGGGAGGTTTTCGTCCCAGACATTCAGAACGTCGTCATTAATCGCGGGGAGGACTTTCCTAGACGCCGAGAGAAAGGCGTTGGTCAGGGCGATAGAATTCGATTTGTCACCTCGCGGCGATGACTGGATATGTAGAACGTTCATTCTGATCGATCCAAACAAATGATGTTGCCAATGCTATTTCGCTGGGGCTGACGGCGGCTACTCCAGAGTGACCGCAGATAGGAATTTGTATTGAAACATATCGGATTTTTCATGTATCTGGAAATTACCGGTCTAGCTTTGTATTAGTAAAATTGTTTGTTTTGTGTCCTGTAATAAAAAACTCAAATGAAATAAGCGATGGAGCTACGTCAGATTCGGTCATTTCTCTCAATTGCAGAGACTCTGCACTTCGGTCGCACAGCGGAGGTGATTCATCTCAGCCAACCGGCGCTAAGTCTGCAAATACGAGCTCTAGAGGATGAGATCGGCGTGAGACTCTTCGAGCGCAACCGACGCAAAACGGCACTCACCGCGGCTGGTGTCGCTTTTCGCGAGGATGCAACCGGAGCCCTCTTGCGACTCGACCAAGCTGTTCATAAGGCAAAGCTGGCGGCGAACGGGAAGCTGGGGATGTTGCGGATCGGATTCATATCGACTGCCGGCAATGAGATTGTGCCCACAATCATTCGTCAGTTTCGAGAGCTGAATGCAGAAGTAGAATTCTCCCTTCGCAATGTTCTCACGACAGATCAAATCCAGATGCTGGCGGCCGGATCTCTCGATATTGGATTCTTGCGCCTGCCCATCGGTGGCCACTCCGAACTCGAGGTAGTCACAGTGCATCGCGAACCGTTCCTGCTCGTCGTGCCCTCGTCTCATAAGCTGGCCAAGAGAAAACGGGTGCGCCTGCGCGAAACGTCTGGCCATGACTTCGTGATGTATGAGCGCACCTATGCCCCTGGATTTCACGATCTAATTTTCGGTATGCTTCGCGATGCCGGTATTATCCCTAACGTTCGCCAGACTGCAGGAGAGATGCCCACGCTGATCTCACTCGTCGATTCGGGCATGGGTGTCGCCATTCTGCCCGCCTCGGTAGTTAGACATAGCGTTGCTTCGGTAGTCGCTTGTGAGATTGCGGACAAGATACCGATGTCTGAAATTGGTATTGCCGTCCGGAAGGGAAATCGAACACCCGTCGTAGACAACTTCAGATCTCTCGCCTTAGAGAAGTTACGCCGACCAAGAAGCGCTTTGTTTGCCAATCGGCGTTGATTTCCGCAGCTGTAACTTTCTGCGGATCTTAAATTCCGCATTTGCACATTTCTTTTGCCAATCAGGTTTCGCCCTTAGCCCGTTTGAGTAAGGCTGCAGCGAATAACTTCGGTCGCAAGCACGTCATATCTATATATATTTTAACAAGTATGAAGAAGATGTGCGCAATACTAGCCGTGGCGCTGCTGTCGCCGTATGCGGTGTCTAAGGCTGACGCTGAGGGACCGCTCCACTGGACGGCGAGACACGTTACGAAAGCCGCGGTGGAGACAGGTGATACCCTATCGAACGTGGCGAGAACGGCTGGAAGAACGATTTATCATCGGACGCAACCCGTTCGCGAAGCGTTCGAGTAGCCGCCGGTCAGTAAATTAAATAGCAGCGGCGATTTGGGGGCTAAGAGGGACTGGAACTGGCAGACGAGGGGCGGATCAGTTCCTGGTGGCGTGGCCGAAGGCCTTTCTTCGGCCAGCGGTGACTGTCTTGTTTTAGGTCGCCTCAGTGTTCCCGTGCGAAGCGATTGGTTTGGCTGACCTAAAGGCGCAGTCGCCATCGCTCGCCATCATTCCGTGCGCACTGTTCAGCGAACGACGCCAAGGCGACTGCGTTTTCGGGCCAGTGTGAATGCTTCGCTCCGTTCGAACCCCTAAGTTTAATCACACCGGATGCTTCGCGGGACAGTCGCCATCGCTCGCCATCACTCTGCGCGCACCGTTCGGCGAACGACGCCAAGGCGACTGCGTTTTCGGGCCGGTGTGGATGCTTCGCTCCGTTCGAACCTCTAAGTTTAACCATACCGGATGCTTCGCGGGACAGTCGCCGCTGAAGAAAGGCCTTCGGCCACAGCGCCAGGAACTCATCCACCCTTGTGAGCAGGCGTACGAAAAGGACGTTGGCGGTGAGATGTGGCTCCATTTCTTTCGCCCTCGAATGAGGGTCATGTCGCTGGTTTTCGCAGGAATGGCAATCAGGACAACGATTACGGCAGCTGAGACAAGAAGTGACAGCCGTTCTTAGAGCGATGGTCCATTCCAACAATTGCCCATCCGCTCGGCAGTTAGAAGAACAAAATCGCCGACACGCAAATTCAGCATAAAAAATATGAAGCATAAACAGGACGAGCCGCCAGGGACCTCGGAAAAATCAGCTGCGCAAGAGGTACAAGACTTGATGACCGCTCGTTGGGTGGCAGATATGATTGGTGTAGCCGCTAGGCTGGAACTTGCGGATTTTATCAATGCCGGCGCTAAGACCGCTGAAGAAATCGCCAAGGCGAAAGGCCTGCACGCGAGCTCG
>DATNNZ010000305.1:0-5725 GCA_035601575.1 Chthoniobacterales bacterium | reverse complement strand
ACCGGCTGATGCCATTCGAGGCGGCATGGCGTTGCTGACCGAAGACCGGAAATTGACCGGTTTGTACCTGAACGCCAGCGTTCGCGAGAATATGTTTATAGCGAACATAAACAAATACATGTTGGGACCCTTCATCCGGTTCGGGAAAATCGAGAAGGATTGCGAAAAGATGCGAGGCTTAATGCGCATCAAGACGCCCAGCCTGATGCAAATTATTAAGAATCTGTCCGGTGGCAATCAACAGAAGGTGTTGATTTCACGTTGGTTATTGACCGAACCGGATCTCCTGATCTTGGACGAGCCAACGCGTGGGATTGATGTCGGCGCCAAATCGGAAATCTACCGGCTGATGACCGAACTTGTTCGCTCCGGCAAGGCGATCATCATGATATCGTCGGAATTGCCGGAAGTGCTGGGTATGAGTGATCGAATCATGGTCATGCACACAGGCGACAAGGTAGGTGAGCTTTCCCGGGCAGAAGCAACACAGGAAAAGATCCTTCAGATGGCCACGGGGATGAGTTTGACTGCATAGAGAGGAGCGTTGTGGCAAATCCAGTAGTCACCACTGCAAACAAGGCGAGAAATGGGCAACAGGGTGCTCAGCTGCTTGCGAGCATCTTCAGTAAATATGGAATCTTCCTGATTTTTGCCGTCATGATTTTGGCGGCCTCGATACTGTCACCGGCATTCTTGAGCAGTACCAACCTCATAAATATTGTGCGACAGATGTCCATCGTTGGCCTGATCGCGCTGGGTGTTACCGGGGTTATCGTCAGTGCCGGCATCGACCTTTCGTCTGGTTCCGTGGTTGGCTTGACGGCGGTCGTTGCGGCCAGCTTGGCTCAGGACCCCGAATATTCAGCCGCCTTTTATCCTGGTCTTCACCTTCCCTTAATTGTGCCGGTGCTAGCGGCTTGCGTGGTGGGTGCCTTAGTGGGTTTGATCAACGGCAGCCTCGTTGCTAAAGCCCGCATTCCGCCGTTCATCGCTACTTTGGGCACCTATACTGCGATTCGCGGGGTCGCTAACCTCTATACCGGCGGTCGTCCGATCTCCAATTTGACGGATGAGTATAACTTCATCGGCCAGGGAGATGTGTTCGGTCTTCCAGTTCCCATTATCATTCTGGTGGTCATGGCGACTGTTACCCACATCCTTTATGCCCATACCAAATTCGGGAAATACATTTACGCTATTGGCGGCAACGAACAAGCGGCGCGGGTTTCGGGCATCAATGCATCCCGGTACAAGATGCTTATTTACGTGTATGCAAGTTTCCTGGCGGGACTGGCGGGATTGGTGGTTTCGTCCCGGATTGGTTCGGGGCAACCGGGGCTTGGCGTTGGCTACGAACTTGATGCCATCGCGGCCGCGGTCATTGGTGGTACCTCCCTTTCGGCTGGTGGAATCGGGACAGTTGCAGGCACGATTGTTGGTGCGCTGATTATCGGTGTATTGAACAATACCCTTGACTTGATGAATGTGTCGGCCTTCTGGCAGCAGATTGTCAAGGGTTGCATTATTGTTGGTGCAGTCATTCTCGACCAGCTCAAGCACCGCGGTAGCAAGTAATACTTACTCTTCTTTGTTGGGGTACGCGCTAAGGCCACGTACGAGTTCCGCGAGCCCGACGGTAAGCATTCCTGGATGAGTTTGAGGGAGTTATTGAAAGGGGCTGTCGAATCGGTTAACTAAGCTGCACTGCTTCGAAATTCTTTCGCTCTGACAACCAGAGCGGTACGAGATTTGGGCTAAGTAGGAAAGACAGCAGATGACCGGCGAGTCGTTCTGGCAGTGTCCCCGTTCTGGCTGACTACCGAGACATGTCCGCCTTCGAAGACTAATACACCAACGCGCTCCGAGGCAGCTTTTTTCTTTGCCACCTCGATGGCTTCGTCTTTTGCACTGAAGATCCGAGATTTACCGCCAAGTTTTTTGACGATCCATTGGCCATTTTCTGGACGCACACCCACAGTGTGCTTCCGCACATTTAGAGAAAACTACGGCCGCCAATCGTTTGCCGCGATCCATCCGATGACCAGCATCTGATAATCAACGAAGATCAGCTTTTCGTCCCGATCAAGCTGGGCGCCGCGGCGTAGTTCTGGTAGCTCGAGCAAAAACCGCCGATACCGATCATAAATAGTTTTTCCGTCCGGAATGGTCACGGGCGAGCCGTACCGGTTGGTTTGCAGCCAATCCCGGACTGCCTTTATAGCGATCTGCGGTTTACCGTCGTGGGCTTCAATATCCTGACCGGCGATATCGGAGCAGAATTTTTGGTAGCGATATTTCTGGCGATCGAGGATCAAGCACACTTTTGCTCGTCGTCCTCTTGGACCGAACGTTTTGGCTCCTAGAAAGAGTCCTAGCTCTAGAGGCATGTTGAAGCGTGGGAGCTTCGTATTTTTGCCTTAGTTCGGTGCGAGAAATGTCGTGAATGCCAAACTTACATTTGGCGATAATTGCGAGAATCTTGTCGATGCGAGCCTCCCCCGAGTCGCTTGCTTCGAGCGCGCACCGAGCAACAAACCCGCAGTCATGAACGGCAAATACGATAGCATCAAACAGCCCCTTCGTATTGTTCATCGAAGGGGCAGTTTACGAAGACACTATCCTCGTAACCAGGACCCTATTTTCGATCCATGCAGACGCTACTTCGAAACGGTCTTTATAGCCGGAGCTTTTGCTTTGCGCGAGGTTTTGGCGGTGAGGCCATTTTTGGCGATAGCGCGAGCCACAAGAGTGACCCTTTTGATCACTTTTGCACTAGATAACGGCGAAGCCTTGACTGTGCGAACAGGAGCCATCTCATATGAACACTTAGAGCATCGCCCCTGTTTGGTCTATGCGAAAAGCCGTCTTCCGAGAAATAGGCAGCGAAAGAAACCGTCTACCATTTGCAAGCATGCGACAGTACTTCAAGCGGTGCCCCCCTTTGCAAATTGTCGGAATCGCTCGCCGATCAAGCAGTGTAACTTTCAGACAAAAGTCGGCAAGCTTTCGCTTGTAGAATGGCATTAAGCGTTGTTCTGAGATGCCAGCGGATAACGCGCGAACTGATCGGCCGCCATTGCAGCTGGTCGCTTTGCCCCTGAGAATCGATTGTTGGCTCGATCCAATCGCATCTCGGAAGTTGGCAGCTGCGAACTCAGAGAGAGTTTCCCAACGCGATTGCTGGTAAGAAAGTCGACAAAGGGCACCCCTTTCCGGGTATATGGCGAAGCCAATTTAAGACGGAGAATGATCAAGAGCGGACCTACCAGATTATCTACAACCCGACGGCTCCATTACTCCCTTTCTCCGCCCCTTTGCGTCCTGACCGACGAAGCCTTGGCGAAGTCTGCTTAGCGGGAGATCTCCCAATTTTTGGGGCTCTGGAGCTATTTCTTGAAGCTCACGCGATCGTCGGTTTCGAGATAATCGACGAGGGTGGTCTTAGCCGGATCAAGTCCGAGCGCTGCGCATTCTCCAGCAAACCATTCTTTGCTTTCGGGATTCTCGTACGGACGTGTTGCTTCGACTGAGTCCGACCAAGCTTTGATTTCAGCGGCGCTTTTCGATGTGCCATGTTTGCTGAACCACGCCAGGATCTCATCGTCGCCAGCTCCGGCTGCCAGCACCGCTTTTACGTCATCGGCTAAAACCCCTTTGTAGGAGAAAAGCTTTTGATCGAGAGGACACGCGAAGTGATATTCCCCGACAGTTCCATTCAGAGTCGCGCGGCCTTTATCAATCATGCGCGCCATTAGGGCATAGTCGCCGATACGGATCCGCGGGCTTCGAGGGGCTTCTTTAGTCAGGTCTTTTGCGGTTGTCATAGGTAGTTTGTTGCTTTTTCGGGTTATTACCGGAGAAATCTTGCTGGCAAGGCCGAGGGGGCCAAAAGTGCGGCGCTCCTCACACGCTGTTTCCAGCAAGCGCTAATCTACAGTTGCAGTAAAAACGTCGGGTGTCGTCAACACACCACTTGGTGATCAGTTTGTCAACCACGGGATGTTTGCGCGCTTCGGCGCGGCGGCGGCAGTCGCAGCACCGGCGATGAAGAGGAGCAGAACGCTGAGGAAACGCAGGGAAGCGGGAAGGGTCTTCGATTTCACGAAGTGGGGGTTGGTCGTCCAGATTGCGGGAGCGGATCGTTTTCCTGGCAACGGCGCGGCGGTGATGTTGCGGTGGGCCTGTGGACTCTTTCCGGGTGAGCTGCGATTCAGATCCCAAGATCGCCCGCCGGTTTCATGATTTCAGAACGTATTCGATGGCCGCCTGCACGGCGGTGGTGTCCGGCGTGACGCCGGTGTAGAGCCGGAACTGCTCGATGGACTGAATGACCGTGATCTCGAAGCCGTTGACCGTGACCTTGCCTTCACGCGCGGCGGTTCGAATGAGTTTTGTCTCGATGGGATTGGCGACGGAGTCCACCACGTAGCGTGCGCGCCGGATTCGCTCCTCGGGGAACGGGCAATGCTCGGGCTGGGGTGCCATGCCCACGGGCGAGGCATTCACCAGGACGTCGAATTCCTGATCGTCGACGAGGGTCGGTTGCCAGGAATAGCCGTATTTTTCCGCCAGCGGCCGGCCGGTTTTTTCGTTGCGCGCGAAGATTGTGACGCGGCGGTAGCCGGAGTCGTCGAGCGCGGAGACGATGGCCTTGGCCATGCCGCCGCTGCCCGCCACGCAGACGCGGGCGTCGAGCGGGATCGCCTGGTCGGCGAACACCCGCTGAATGGCGACGTAATCGGTATTCAGGCCCGTGAGCACGCCGGCGTCATTCACGATGGTGTTCACGGCATCGATGCGCGCGGCGGATGGCTCGATGCGGTCGAGGCATGGCATGACGTCTTCCTTGAATGGCATGGAGATCGCGCAGCCCCGGATGCCGAGCGCGCGGATGCCTGCGACCGCGCCGCGGAGGTCGCCGGTGGTGAAGGATTTGTAAAAGAAATTGAGGTTCAGCCGGGCGTAGAGAAAGTTGTGCAGCCGCGTGCCGAAGTTCCCGGGCCGCGAGGCGAGGGACATGCACATGCGCGTGTCTTTATCGAGCGTGAAGCGGAAATCCGTCATGGAATAAATGAAATAAATGAGAATCGGCTGTCCACCTTTATCAGAACCGACTTGAAAGAAAACAGACACGAGCAAGCTCGGCTGGAGCGCCACGTGTATCCGGGAGCTCTTCGAGTCGCACGGCCTCGAGGTGCAGGATTGGGACAAGATTCGGACGGACTGGCTCACCTTTCATAACACCGGCCTTCGCGCCCTTCCACCCGCCGTGGCACGAGTCGCCTAAGCATCCATGGAAACCTCTACCGAGCGCTTCCAGTTCCCCGCGGATGGCCGCTCCGTCCCTTTATGAATTCTCACTCATTGCCGGAATAGCCGCCGGTGACGATTGCGACCCTGCCGGACAGGTCGAGGCCCTTGATAACGTCGCTGGCAGTGCAAGCGGCGTTGAAGCCGGAATCGATGGGTTTTTGCAAAGTGGGCATGGCGTATCTAGATAAATTGTTAAATTCTATCATTAGGTATTAACGTACTTTGACGTATACCCGTCCACGCTGGATTGCGATAAGGTTCTCGTAGTTATCTTATGCTTATCCGGTTGTTTCAGCAGACCCCAATATATAGCGCTCAGCCTTTGTTGGACGGCCTTGAGAGGTTCGCGCCGCCCCGTATTTCCTTATATGACGTGGGCCTACGTCCGGTCCCGAGGCCGAGCAAGGTTTGG
>DATNNZ010000304.1:0-18793 GCA_035601575.1 Chthoniobacterales bacterium | reverse complement strand
CAGGAAGAAAGGGGGCGGATCGCCGTTCAGAGTGAGCAAAGCGCCAAGTCCGATCAGCAACATCGGTGGAAACGCCGCCCAGACGAAAGCTGGCCACAGCCTTAATTTCGGGCGGTTTGGTTTAAGCGAAGACATAGCGTTGGGCTTCTCCTAGGTTCGTCTCAGCGGGTTGGGAGGGACGATTCGACGCATGTATCATTTGTAACCCAGAAAGATCGTTACGTTCCACACCGCGGGAACCAGTGACGAAAATCCTTGATGGCGCCGGTGAACGTACGGGCCGTCATTTTTGCTCAAGGTTCGGCCTGGTCAACATCCGGTGGCGCAGACCGGCGCGGCTGAATTTCTGACTAAGCCGTTCCGGGAACAGGAACTCTTGGATGCAATCCATCGAGCCATGGATTCTGACCGCGCTGCCCGCCTTCGACGGGCAAGGCTGGCGGATTTGCGCCGGCAATATGAATCGCTCACCCCGCGCGAACGCGAAGTAATGGGGCGGCTTGTACGAGGGATGCTCAACAAGCAGATTGCCAGCGAACTCGGTACCGCGGAAAAAACCGTCAAAGTGCATCGGGGTCACATCATGCAGAAGATGCGGGCGAACTCTTTGGCTGAGCTCGTGCAGATGAGCGAAAGGCTCCTCGGATAGTTCCCCGGCGCGGTCTCAAGGAGCAGGCCCTCGCGCCCAGGCATTATCTCCAACGGCGAAGCGCGAATCCAAATCGAAATATCCGCGCACGCGTTCTAGACCTATGGTTGTCTGCGGCGATATCTCCTCACTTGAAAGCTGTATAAGACTCCCGCACCGCCCGCAGAATTTGTTCGTCGCTCATCGGCCGCTCTCTTCAATTTTGCAGGAAGTTTTTGGGCTTCCACACGGTTCGAGCACGACGTTCGCCGTAATGATCGCGCGCCCGACCAAAGCCGCGTCGGGTCGGGTCACTCTTCTGAAAGAGTATGTTTCCAGCGCCCGCCAATAAGAAAAGCGCGGCCCGCTTCGGTAAGCTGCACCCCTCGCGAATTCCTCGTAAAAAGCTTGAGCCCGAGCTCACTTTCCAAATCGTTGATTTGTTAGCTCAAGGCGGGTTGCGACACGTGGAGCCGATGAGCCGCTCGGCCCCAACCATCCGACCGTAAGGCTCTCGCTACAGCCCCACCTTGCTGGCCGGTTGATCCGAGAACAAGGATCGTCTTATCTTGTATATCCACTCTGAGATCGAGAAGATGAAATGATCCGCAGATTAGACAGATTACGCAGATTACAGTTAGCGATCGAATGCTGCCCCCGGAGCTAAATGCATCGTTCAGAACTGTACGGTTTCCCTTTCATTTCCAAGCGTGCCCGAAGAGCGAAACAAAATCTGCGGACCATATTTTGGTTTTTGAGGTGTAACTATCACGAATGTTAGGCCTCCGCCGCTGCGGCGACATCTTCCCGGAGGAATTCGATAATCGAGTTAATCGCTTGCCAGCGATTTTTCTCAAGAATGACCATGTGCGTACCCTGACCGATCTCGATCCATCGCCGATACGGCGCCGCGGTTAGCCTGCTGAAGAAATCTCGTGCCGTGTCAAAGGTGACGTCGACGTCCCATTCCGCATGAATGAGCAACACTGGTACGCGGATTTCCCCGGGATTATAAAAGGGCCTGCCCGCGGCCCAATATTCGCGAATATCAAGTATTGCGCCTGAAGGCGCCAGGATAGTATTTGGAAGGGCTCCTCGTGGACCGATGGCCAGAGTGTTTTCTGCCCAGACGCTGAACCATCCTGGTGGAATCAGGGCGTCTCCTTGATCTTTTGGAGCGGCAGCACGCCAAGTCCCTTCGTATTTACAGAGATCCACTTCACGGTAGGCAGGAAGATCGCCACCCTGATCGATACGTCCCGGCGTTTCTCGTAGCCACAGTGGAGCAATCAATGCTAGCCTTTTGATCTTACCATCGTTTTTTGCGGTATAAGAGCCGGCGACAGATCCGCCCCATGACATCGCAATCAGATTAAGCTGATCCAGTCTGCGATACTCTAAAATATGGTCAATGGCCGTACCAAGATCGCAGATCGCAGTTTCTATCCGGACAGGCTGTGTGCTTGGGTCGACTGCTCCCTCCATGTCCGGTGGCCGGGTCGAAGCGCCGTATCCTCGCACATCGACGGCATAAACATCAAAGCCAGCGATGGCGAGTTGATCCATGAAAGATGCACCTCCCATTGGGGCATCGAACAGGCTTCCGGAAGAAAAAGTGGCGCCATGCATTAAAAGCAACGTTCGTTCGGCGGGAAATTTTTCGACCTGAGCTAACCGTTTACGTCGGAGATGTAAGTCGATGCCGGCGGTATTGCTGGGAACAAAGAAATCTTGGGTAGCGATCGCGGCATCATTTCTTTGATTGAGAACGTTCATACGTAATTCTTGATAAGGTTCGGATCAGGCGAACTGCCATTGAAACCCGTCTCCTCCCTGGCTGATATAGCCGGCGGAACTTTCCGCGAAATGAGAGCTGAAACAGAGCGCGCGATTCTCAGAAGCATAGTAATGGATCCCTTCACGTGAAGCCCGACTAGCTTCTGGAAATTCGCAGTAGACCGAACGGAGATCCGGCCGGTAGACCTGCAGCGGATGATGCATGACATCACCCATGAACAGAGCTTCCTGTCCGTCAGAGCGAAGACGAATGGAAGCATGGTCGACGCTATGTCCCGGCGTTGGTAAAAACGATATCCCGTCCAGACATTCGGTACCATCGACATCAATCAGCTCTGCCAGTCCCGATTCGATGATGGGAGCAACACTCTGGTCGTACACATACGAGGCAGGCTGCCTTACCGGTTTACCCAGTGTGGGCGGTGGCAAATCGGGTGCCGGCTTATGACCTGATAGACTAGCGTGGTACCGTTGTTCGGAGCGAGAGAAGATATACTTCGCGTTTGGGAAGGTCGGCACCCAACGTCCATCTTCATAACGCGTATTCCAGCCGACGTGATCGAGATGTAAATGAGTCATGAGTACGAAATCGACCTCCTCCGGTTGGACGCCGGCGGCAAGAAGCCGATCAAGGTAGGGTAAATCCAGATCATGGAATTGGGGCAGGGCCGGTAGAGTTTTACCATTGCCGACTCCGGTATCGACGAGGATGGTGTCTCCGGAGAAACGGACCAGCCAAGTATGAATGCTTTCGGTCAACGTACCTGCGTTAGGGTCATACGAACCCTCGCAAAGAAAACGCCCGTATTGTTCGAAAGCGCCGGCATCGAGATCCGGATAAAGCACGGAGGGGACAACGTTGGGCAGAGGTATTTCGTCAATGCGTATCACCGTGGCGTCGCCGATCTGATAGGTTTTGTTGAGATGCTGCATGCGTAGAAAATCTGATAGGAACTGATTTGCTGTATGCTAGAACCCGGTCATCACCGACTCCAATCAACCCAACTAATGCGCTCCATCGATCATTTCGATCTGCGTTCGTTCGATTTGAATCTGCTCATCGCATTTGATGCGTTGATGGAAGAGCGCAGCGTTACGCGGGCGGCGGCTCGGCTTAGAGTCAGACAGCCCGCGATGAGCCACAGCCTTTCTGTCTTGCGGATGCTGCTGCAAGACGAGCTTTTCGTCCGCGACGGATCGATCATGCGACCAACGGCTCGTGCCCTCAACATTGCGCCAGCGGTTCGCTCAACTTTGCGACAGATGGAGGACATCTTACGGTGGAAAGAGCCGTTCGATCCCAGTCGAGAGGACCGGACCTTTCGCTTAGGTTTTTCCAGTGACGTCGAGCTACTAGTAATGCCGGATCTCACAGCCCGGCTTCGGAGTATCGCGCCGGGTATTCGCTTGTTGGGGCGCCAGGCCGAGCGAGCCGAGGTCCACCGATTATTAGATGAAGGGGAACTGGATATTGCAGTTGGCTGCTTCGAGCCCAGAGCATCGCGTTACCGCGGTAGATACCTATTCGAACAGACACTCTCCTGCTGCTTCAATCCTAAACTGTTAGACTTATCCGTACCGATTGATTTAGAAGCCTACGTTAGTTTGGGTCATGCATTAGTGACCCTCAGGGATGATCTCCGCGGATGTTTAGCAGACGCGCTTTTGCGGAGTAATGCCGAATTAAACGTCGTCGTCGCATCGTCGAACTTCCTAGCGATACTGTCGATCGCGTCGCAGGCTCCGGTGTTAGCCACCTTACCGTCGAAAATGGCTCAGCGATATGCTCCCGGTTTCGGGCTCACCGTTAGTCCGGTGCCTCTGAAAATGCAGGTTGCTCCGGTGGCGATGGTTTGGTCAGCACGGGCCGATCGCGAAGCTGGCTCGTTATGGCTAAGGACACAAATCCAGCAAATTCTCGTCGGCAACGCTGAACCCGCCGAGAAAGTTGTGAACGGCTGCTACCCGGCTCGAAAGGCAAGGGTTAGAACCGCTGTTCCAAAGAAGAAGGGATAAGGACAAGTCCAAGAATGAGGAGGCTGGCTTCAGTGGTGAAAGGGCCCGCGCGACGGATCGCTCTTGCTCTTCTGGGCGTTGGCCGTAACAGCAGGCATGCTCGGTGCGCTCCGGATATTCGGTAGCATGGGCTGGTGATGCCTCGGTGCAATTGGTATTTGGGTTCATGGCCACGAAAATCGCAGAAGGACTTTAATTGGCGGGATTTCTTGGGGGCCTGCCTACGGTCGGAAACGATCTGCCGTAGACGAAATGGTGGTTGACTTCTATTCGGTTCGTCCAATCGCGCGGGCTATGGTTTTTTCTAATTTTCTGTAAAAGCGTTCGTGACGGCTGATTCGGCCGAGGTAAGAAGCGCTCTGAGTTCCTGCAAGGATTCAGTACCGAACTGAGAAAGAAATTGCCGTTGTGCTTCCTCCCACAATGGCAAACTGCGAACCAGCTTCCACCTTCCTACTGCTGTTAGTTGAAGCAAGTGTTGCCGTCGATCCTGGCCGGCCGCGGCGGCAACCCATTTGGCCCTCGTCAGGGGACGTAGATTGCGCGTCAATGTGGTGCGTTCCATCCCGACCTTCTCGGCTAGCACCGCGTGGCTCAGTTGGCCGGCGCGCTCAATGTCCGCGAGTAACGAATACTGGGTGATGGTGAGGTCCTCGGGAGATAAAAGGTTGTCGTAAAGGGAGGAAAGCTTCCTCGCTAATCTGCGAACCTGAGAACAGGCGCAGGGACCAAGCTCGGGCGCATGCAATCTTTTATGAATTTCTTCTTGCATGAGGTGTATTTACACTTACTTACTAACTCTCAACTAAGCACAGATTGGTCAGAGGACAACTAAAACAAAAGTGCCACCAAAATTGTGGTGAACGGAGAATTACAGAGAAAAGCAACGGTTGGCGGGTGTTCCACCCGGAGCACTTTTAACTGCCGACCGGAACGGATCCCAACTCGCTCGAGTTGGCCACGCGACTTGGCCGGACGCCGATGAATAGAATCGATACTGCTGCGATGATGCAAAGGTTGCCAGAAATAAGAAAGGCATGATCGTAAGTTCCTTCCACCGTTCGGAGGGTCCCGGCGAAACTTGCGGCGGCGGCGGCGCCGAGCTGATGAGCGGCGAAGATCCAACCAAAGACCAATCCCACCCGGTCACGGCCGAAGATCCGAGCGGTGAGCGCCACCGTGGGAGGCACAGTCGCGATCCAATCGAGGCCGTAAAAAACCGCGAACAACGGTAGTTTGAACGACTGAAGGTCGAACGACCAGGGTAGGAGGAGAAGTGAAAGACCGCGCAGACCGTAATAAAAGAAAAGGAGCCAACGGTTACTGAATCGGTCGGATAACCAGCCGGACAGAGTCGTGCCGATAAGATCACAGATTCCCATTGCGGCCAAAAGATTTGCCCCATGTACCTCCGAGAACCCATGATCGACGCAGGCCGGAATCAGGTGAGTTCCGATCAGTCCGTTGGTACTTGCGCCGCATATGAAAAAGCTTCCAGCCAATAACCAGAAGGCAGGACTTCGCGTTGCGTCAAATAAGGCACGCGTAGCTGCGAGGATTGGATTCTCAACTGCAGATTCGATTTCATCGTGGTCGCTTCCCAACCGGCGAAGCCCTAGCTGGCGAGGTGTATCCCGCATGAAGAGAGCAACGAACGGAATGGCCAAAGCGATCACGGCGGCAATCGCCCAGGTCGCTACACGCCAGCCATACTGAACGGTGAGATTGGCCAGCAACGGTAAGAACAGAAGCTGGCCGGTTGCTGTGCTCGCGCTCAGTACACCCAAGACTACTCCTCGATAGCGATCAAACCAGCGGTGAACGATCGTGGCGCCAAGTACGATGGCGCTCAGACCAGTGCCGACTCCGACTAAAATTCCCCACAACAGGAGCAGTTGTTCGAGCCGGGTAATGAGTGGGGTTAAAGCAATGCCGGCACCCAAGAGCGCGAGAGAAATGACCATAATCTTGCGCGGGCCAAACCGCTGGATCAATCCCGCTGCGAATGGCCCAATCAAGCCGTATAGCACCAGATTTATTGAGATCACCGTAGAAATTGAGACGGGTGTCCAATGAAATTCGTTTTCAAAAGGGATGATCAGTACGCTCGGTGTCGCCCGAATCGCTGCGGTGAGCAGAAGGGTGACAAATGTGATCGCAGCGACGACCCACGCATAATGGAAGGGGCCAGGACGCGTCCGCTGAGAGGGGCTCGTTTTCACATTAATCCGTTCAGAAGGTCGAAACCTGTCTCAGATAAAGAAATGGTGACACCTCGCCGATCTCAACCGGCGGAGCATAAGATGGCCCGCCAGCAGCCATTCCCCTGAGGCGCAAAACGCGATGGTCCGTCGCGCAGACGTTTGTTTTTGCAACTCCGATTAGATTCGCTACATGAGCGGAACGGTGCTGGTAAAAGCACGGCGCAGATAAATCAGGAGCCTGCCGCCACCCAGATGGCATCCAGGGATTGCTGTGTCTTGAGCGACGCGGCGGCAAACCCAGCCCTTCGAGCGGCGTTACCGAAAGCCGCCACTTCGGCAAAGGTCTGAATCATCGCGACCTCTGCTGCGGTATTCGACGGCGTTGGAACGAACGTCACGTCCTTGCGCGTCGCCATCCCGGTCCGGTGGAAATAGCCGGTCTTGATGTCCGGATTCTTGAACGCGAAGCTGTCGGTCGAATCGAGGACGAAATCGTCCATCCCGATGACGCCACTGGTTCCAAGGAGCTGCAGATCCATGATTACCGCACCTGCGGTATAGCCTACGTCGAAGGTTGAGACCTCACCGCCGTCAAAGGCGATCAAACCCGAAGCGCGCACCACGCTGGTGGTCTCGGGGTCGCGTTCGGCAACAGTCACGACTTTCGTGATTCGCCCTTGGGGATGGAGATACTCGACCACCGCCCGCATGGAATACCACGCCAAATCTCCAAGTGCGCCCATCGGTTCAACCTCCACATTGTAGCGGATATTGGTGCGCTCTGAAAACGGGAAGTAAAATTTCGTATTGAGGGATCGGGGCGAGCCGATCTTCTCCACGCCCGCCGCCTGGATGGCTGCGGTGCGGGGGTGGTGGACGAAATGAGTCGCATCCATGAACGCCACACCCTTGGCTGCGGCAGCATTGGTCATTCGCAAGACTGAACCGTGGCTGACGAATGGTTTGTCGACCAGGACATGTTTGCCCGCCGCTATCGCCGCGAGTGCAGTTTCTTCCTTGGGGGCGGTAGGGATACCGATATAGACGGCGTCGACGTCTGCACGGGCCAGCAAGTCATCGAGGCCTTGAACCGCCGCGACCCCTTTGGCGTTTGGCCACGAAGCTTTGTGCGGTGTCAATCTGGCGGCCCCGACACGGCGATCAGTTTGGCATTCGTCGATTTGTCTATCGCATCGGCAATGAAGCCGGCGATCATTCCAGTTCCAACGATGCCGAACCTAAGTTGAGAGTTTTGCATAGATTTTTCCTTTTAAGCTCTTCTCCGTAATTCTCCGTTCCACAATTTTGGTTGTGTCTTTCGTTTTGGTTGTCCTCTGAGCAATTTGTGCTTAGTTGAGAGTTAGTAAGTAAGTGTAACTACACATAATGCAAGAAGAAATTCATAAAAGATTGCTTGCGCCCCATTCCGATTCCTGTTTCGTCCTGACCCGGGAAATTTTGGAACAACTGTTGGCGATTAATCCTCGTTTGAGCTCTATCACCTCTCATCACTTGAGAAGTTTTCCGCTCAGCATTTGTGGACGCCCGACATTCCTCATTACCCTTTTGCGGAAGCCTGAGGACGGATTCATTTCTCAGCTGAGACATCTGCAACGCAAATTTTCGTTATTTCCTCCGGAGGTGCGGCGCCACTGGCCGAACGGTACGGCAGGATTGCCGCTTCGCGAATTGGCTCGGCAGTTTCTGGATCTGGTTACGCCGAACCAGGATTTTTGTCCTCAGACCCGTTTTTTTGTAGATCGGACTTCTTAGCCGAGTTCGGACTCTCCGATGGGGATCCTTATGGCTTCGACTCCTACGAGATCGCGCAATCGCCGGAGTTTGGTGTTCTGCTGGTGTAGCGCCGAGTCGTTCAAACGTCCTCGGTTGTTTGTTCTGAGACCAGTTATCTACCAAAGGACCGCGCAAAGCTCCAAGACAAACACAACGTTTTCAATCAACGTCATGCGGGACAGAGCGCTAATTTATGAAGACCAACGCAAATAGTACAGCGACCGCCAAAGAGCTCTGTGGTGCCTACGAGCACTCAACGGGCGGGCCTGGAGCCAACCCATCTTGGAACAGTCGGAATATCCGCCTAGTCCTGCTGCAAAAAGGAGAATAGCCGATTTTGGCTGTTGAGCTCCAATGAGAGGATGATTTTGAAAAAATTGAACAATAAGGTGGCCGTGATTACAGGTGCAGCTCGAGGTATTGGATCTGCAATTGCGAAGCGCTTCGCTGCAGAAGGAGCTCGGGTGGTAATTAACTACGCGTCAAGAAAGGATGACGCGGAGCGCACCATGGCCGCTATCCAGGCAAAAGGCGGCGTAGCAGTCACATTTCAGGCAGATATCACACAAAGGCATCTGCGGTAGAAGAGCTCTTCACCGCCGCGAACGAACGTTTTGGTCGCATCGATATTCTGGTGAACAATGCTGCGGTGGATGATTTTGCACCTTTGGAGCAGATCACGGAGGAACACTTTCACAGCCACTTCGAGGTGAACGTGTTAGGTATGCTGCTAGCGGTCAAGGAAGCGGTAAAGTACATGGAGAAGAATCACGGCTGCATACTTAATATTAGCTCACTCTCGAGTACTCATCCTGCGGCAGGTTCCGCCGTATACGGGGGAAGCAAAGCTGCTGTTGACGCTATTACTGCCACGCTTGCGTTGGAGCTCGGTCCCAATGGCATTCGCGTTAATGCGATCAATCCGGGCATGGTAAAGACGGAAGGACTGGACGAGCTGGGTTTTATTACGCCAGAGTTTCGCAACCAGATCGCGGCGATGACGCCTCTGCGTCGGCTCGGGGAACCGGAGGATATCGCTGCCGCTGCAGTACTTTTCTGCTCCGAGGATGCTGGTTGGATCACTGGAGAGTGTATACGCGTCTCAGGGGGGCTGGTATAGCTCGGCAGGCCTAAAAAACGAGCAATGTTGAAGGTCTCACCGCGTTTAACAACGCGCGCGGCTTCCTTAACCACGAGAAGCGGATCGTCAACGTGGCTGACCAACGTATGCGCAACCACGGCATCGAACGTTTCGTCGGGGATATCAAGGAGCCTTGTATCGCCCACAACGAATTGGATCCGCTCGCTGACGCCTTCGGTCCTGCTAAGGCGCTCCGCAACCTGCACTAGGCCAGCGCTGAGGTCGATGCCAGTGACTCTACCAGTGAATCCTTTGCGCCGAGCGATTGCTCGCGCTGCCACGCCGGTGCCGCACCCTATGTCGAGTATGGTACTGGCCACGTCGATATTCATAGCGTCGAGATATTCTGTGAGCATGGCCTGAAAGCGGGGATGCTGACCTCGCGCTTCGAGCCGCGTAGCAAGGACTTTGAGCAGCGTGTCGTCCAGCTTGTCGGTTATTGCATAAATATCAACGGTAGCCATGCGCGTCTCCTTGGATCGTCGAACGGTATCTGCTACATGACGCGTGCCATTCAAAGCACATTCGGCGTGTCCGTCTTAGTAACCGATGGTTGATATCATCGCAAGACTTTCGCCGGAGTTCAGCGGTTAGTTTTGGGCGGGCCAAGCGGCGGGCGTGCGCTCGGCGATCCGACTGATCGGGAAGCCCAAACGCTCGTATGTCGTTCATCATCACCCAGTCGGATCTTCCTAAATTCGCATCCAACAATCGCCGGGCAGGGACTGCAGAAGAAAAAAGCTTAAAACTCCACGATCCTTCCTCAATTAAAACCCCATCATCGACGCGTTTTGTTTTCGACTTTCGCGGGGCGAGCGCACCTGCCGTGCGGAAATTTCCGCCGGAAAATATTTCGTCGACAACCTGCTTTGAATAGAGCGTTGCCGCCATCCAGGTGCTGGCCGAGACGATAGCAAGCGCCCACGCCGCAGAACCGTCCCCTCGACCCAGTTCTACCACCGCGTCCATGAAGGTTCTCGGAGAGCATTGCAGTCCGCCATACATCTTTGGAACGAGGATGTCGAACAGGTGCGCCTTCTCGAGGTCAGCAATTGTGGAGTCTGGGAGGCGAGCTAGCGCAATGCCGACATCCCGGCAACCCTTGATCTTTGCGATTTGGCCGACCACCGACCCGACAGCACCCGAGGCCGCAGCCACGACAATGGTCTTACCGGATTGGGGTCTCCCGATATTCAACAGGCCCGCATAGGCGGTGAATCCCGGCATGCCGAGCGCCCCTAGTGCGTAGGAGATCGGGCGGAGCGATCGATCGATCTTTTGTGTCTCCTCACCGTTGGACAGCGAGAACTCTTGCCATCCGGTTGCCGCTAAGACGATGTCACCTGGGTGGTAGTTTGGAAGATTCGACTCGACGACTTCGCAGACGGACTGGCCGCCCATCACCTCGCCGATCTCAAGCGGCGGAGCATAAGATGGGCCGGCGTTCATTCGGCCCTGCATGTACGGATCAAGAGAAAGGTAAATTGTCCCCAGCAGCATCTGGCCGGGACCGGGCTTGGGAATTTCGCTCTCGGCAAGCTGGAAATTGTCCTGCGAGGGCTCGCCGCGAGGGCGCGAAGAGAGCAGAATCTGCTGGTTCTTTGTCGGCTTTCGCGTTTCGAGCGTATTTGTGGGCTGAGGTTTCATTAATTGATCTTTTTAGTTCTCGGTTGTTGTTGTTGAAACCGTGAGAGTTCGGAGCCGGCACGCGGGTTACGGTTTTTCTGTGTAGATGCCTCCCCGGCACTCGCTGCATACATCCCTGTCTTGAGCGCGGGATCCGGCTTAGGGTCTTCGCATGGGCAGATGTGAACGAGCGCATCGTAAAACGGCTCTCCGTTGTATCGCCCTTGCATCCTCCGAACCACTCGCCTGCTGTCTCCGTCAATTACGGTAAAGCTCACGGTTTGCTTCCCTCCCGGATTAGCTCCAGAGCCCACTGGGACTCCTCCATCGGGATTCCAGTAGCTCGCTTAACAAGGTCGTGTAACAGCGCTGCGTCTTGAGCGTCAATCACGACCGGTCCACGGATCATTGTCCATCCGTTAGGTGGCTCGATCGTGTGATCGAGCTTCCATTCATTGCCTCTTCCTGGTTTCATTCATTTGGCTTGCTTGGTTTGCTGGTTTTTATCTTCCGAACAGTCGTAAAGGGAGAAAGCTTCCTCGCTAATCTGCGAACCTGAGAACAGGTGCAGGGACCAAGCTCGGGCGTATGCAATCTTTCATGAATTTTTTCTTGCATTCAGTGTAATTACACCTACGTACTGACTCTGAACTAAGCACAGATTGTTCAGAGGACAACTAAAACGAAAGAGCCACCAAAATTGTGGTGAACGGAGAATTACAGAGAACAGCAATGGATAATTTAGAGATATCTTGGGTATTTGAGCTCGCCATTAATCCCAGTCGATTTGAGGATTTGAAGACTCTAATGGCGGATATGGTTGAAGCGACCCGCCAAAATGAGGTCGGTACACTGAATTACGAGTGGGCTATCAGTGATGATCAACAGGTCTGCCACGTCTATGAACGCTACCGGGACTCCGCCGCCGTCATGACCCATCTGGAGTCGTTCGGCGCGAACTTTGCCGTGCGATTCATGAAAGTGGTGAAGCCCGCACGCCTGGTTGTCTATGGCACACCAAGCGCACAGGTGAAGGATGGCCTCGCCGGATTGGGCCCCGTCTACATGGCGCCCCTAGGGGGCTTTAGACGATAACGAATTCGATTCGGCACGTTTGCTCAAAATGGGCTTTCTCGCCCACAGACCGTAATCAACAACCCCAGAATATCGTATGACAAACCTCCGTTTGTACATGTTCCAGAGCCGCACACTCAGGTGCAAGCTGCACAACATCAAAATGAATCAGCGACAAGGGTCGCATCTACGCCGGCGACTATGAGCGCGATAGCATCCGCCAACGCCAGACTGACGGAGAGTGGAAAACCATCGCGCACGATCCGCGGATTCTCTGGCCAGATACACTCTCCGTCGCCACAGACAGCTATCTCTACTTCACGGCGACGATTGCGGCGCCAGTGCGTGGTAGCAAGTGGGTCGCCGTCGGTTCCGGCAATTACCTCACCTTTGGCGGAAAAGCCTAAAAAGCACTAACCAACAAGTAAACTCAACTAACTAGCAAATAATCCAAATCTGAGGCATTCCAAGGATTATTCTACGAAAGAAAACGCTCCAGAATTGGTTGCATGCAACTTTTACGAATTTTTCCTTGCATTCAGTGTAATTGCACTGTCTTTATGAGTGGAGCTCAGATTGGTCAAAGGAAAACTAAAATCAAAGAGCAAACCAAGAAAATATATATGAACACTGGAGATTACATCAGCGAGAGGACGGGACTCCTTCTCGTCGATCCGTACAACGACTTCCTATCTGAGAAGGGTAAGTTTTGGCCCAAAACCAAAGAAGTCGCAGAGAAAGTGAAGCTTCTCACGAACCTGAAATCTGTCGTGGATGCGGCCCGTCAGTCAGGTATCCGGGTCTTCATCGTTCCCCATCGTCGCTGGGAACCGGGCGACTACGCTCACTGGAAGCACGCGACTGCCAGGCAGCTGGCGACAGCTGAGGGCCAGATCTTCGCGAAGGGCGCTTGGGGCGGTGAGTGGCATCCTGACTTTGCCCCGCAGGAGGGAGACGTCATTATTAAGGAGCACTGGGGGCAAAGCGGCTTTGCTAACACCGACCTCGATCAGCAGCTTAAACAGCACGGAATCGAAAAGATCATCCTCATCGGCATGCTGGCGAACACCTGCATCGAGTCCACCGGCCGTTTCGGAATGGAACTCGGCTACCACGTCACCTTAGTCAAAGATGCGACGGCGGCTGAAAGTTGGGAAGCGATGCACGCTTCCGAACTCAACGCGCCTACATTCGCGCACGCCTTCCTAAGCACGCAGGAGTTGCTTGCCGTACTGCCCCCAGCGGCCAGCCTGAGTCTACGCTGATATTGCGAGACACACTGAATCATCATTTGTTATGAGTACTACTGAGAAAAGGCTTTCGGGAAAAAACGCTCTCATTACCGGGGGCAGTACGGGCATTGGCCTTGCGACGGCGAAGCGGTTTGTGGATGAAGGCGCCTACGTTTTCATAACGGGACGCCGTGAGCCGGAGCTAAATGCGGCGGTAAAGGAGATTGGAGAAAATGTAGTCGGCGTTCAGGGAGACGTGGCGAAACTTGGCGATCTGGATCGCCTCTTCGCCCAAATCAAACGGGAGAAGGGTAAGCTCGACATTGTCTTTGCGAATGCCGGTATTACGCCGATGACGCCGTTGGGCAAGATAACTGAGGAGGACTACGACTCGCTCTTTGATGCCAATGTTAAAGGCCTGCTTTTTACTGTACAAAAAGCGCTACCGCTGATGCCGGACGGGGGGTCGATCATTCTCAATGCGTCCATTGTCGCCAGCAAAGGGTTTGGCGGCTGGAGTGTCTACAGCGCCACGAAAGCCGCTGTCCGTTCCTTCGCACGAACCTGGACAACGGATTTGAAGGATCGCCGCATCCGCGTGAACGCGCTGAGCCCAGGCTATATCGACACGCCGCCATGGCGTGCCAAAAACGTGGCGGAGATACGCGCAAACATAATGTCTTCCGGCACTGTGCCGTTAGGCAGGTTCGGCACAGCCGACGAGATCGCTAAGGTCGCGCTATTTCTCGCGGCTGATGACAGCAGTTACATCACGGGAACGGAATTGTTTGTCGATGGTGGTGTCGCGCAAATCTGAATTTGCAGTGCCACTACATACGTCCCTCTTGTTCTCACGACCTTAAGGTCACTATCAATAGTGCTACTAACAATGCACCGTAGGCTTGATTACTGATGCTCCAACCGGCATCGTGCGCGCCACTGACTTGTCGCTGTTTCAGTGACAACACGAGAGAGCTGGCGATGCAAGCTCCCGGAGCCTGATAACTAACAACTTGGTCACTTACAGCTATGAATATAACGAAATTGTTCGCTTACCAAAAACCTTACACTGACTACATTCTCGCCACAATCTTGGCTTTGGCGTTTCTTCTTTTCGCTCTGCCAGTCCGAGCACAACAAGATCCTGAGCTTCGACGATCCCAAACGCTAGAAGGCAACCAAAAGAGAGGCGAAAAATGACGTCAAAAACCATGAAAGCAGCCGTATTTGTTGAACGCGGTCGTATCGAACTGCGGGAAAAGCCGATTCCGGAGATCGGCCCTGACGACGCTTTGGTTCGGGTAACCACTACCACGATATGTGGAAGCGACATTCATATCCGCAAAGGAGAGTATGCGGTGCGACCTGGCCTTACCATCGGGCACGAGCCGGTCGGCATTATCGAGAAACTCGGCTCTGCAGTGAAAGGTTATAAGGAAGGTGAGCGAGTGCTCTGTAGTGCCGTCACGCCCGGGGGCTATAGTAGCGCCTGCATGTGCGGAATGCATTCGTATGACGGCGGAGACAATCAGCACGGCTGGCAGATTGCCGGCGGCTGGAGGCTGGGTAATACCATCGATGGGGCCCAAGCCGAATTCTTTGTCGTTCCCCATGCCCAAGCCAATCTAGCGATCGTGCCGAATCAATTGACTGATGAAGAGGTGTTGATGGTGCCGGACATGATGTCAACGGGATTTTCCGGGGCTGAAAGTGGTAAGGTTGGCATTGGAGACATTGTGGCGATCTTCGCCCAGGGACCCGTTGGCCTTTGCGCTACCGCTGGCGCAAGGCTTTCAGGCGCGGCGAAAGTTATTGCGGTGGACGAATTACCAAATCGCCTGGCAACGGCAAAGCTCATGGGTGCGGATCATGTAGTCGATTTCACCAAGGTGGATCCAGTCGAGGAAATCATGAAGATCACCTCCGGTCGGGGAGTGGATGTCTCGGTTGAGGCGTTGGGCGCCCAGGTGACATTCGAAAATGCGCTTAGGGTTCTGCGCCCGGCGGGTACTCTATCGAGCGTTGGCATTTACCCGCAGGATAAGGATCTTACGATTCCCATTAAGACCTTCGGACAAGGAGTAGGCGGGTTTAAAATAGTCAGTACTACTTGCCCGGGTGGCAAAGAAAGGATGCGGCAACTCATGGAGGTAATCGCAGCAGGGCGTGTCGACCTGAAACCGCTCGTTTCGCACCGGTTCAAACTTGATGACATCGAAGAAGCCTATGATCTCTTCGCCAGCCAAAGGGATGGTGTGATGAAAGTCGCGATCACCGTCTGAGCAAGGTTTCCCATGCGCACAAGGTCAGGGATAGGGCGGTGTTAGACCATGTTGGGGGGATGGCGCTGCGTATGAGTTAGCCAGTTAAGCACGCGATGGCGTCATCATTGCGGCGCCGAAGGAATCCGGAATCAATTGTCAGAAATGTAATCCCCCGCCCGATCACTACAAACTCACTAAATTGAAAGCCGACGTTCTGCCGTAGCCGACGTCGCTGCAGTCGGTTTTCCGCCGATCCGATGCTCACCTAAACGGAATTGTACCAATTATGATCACCAACCTCAAAAGACCGAGTTCCCAGAATAGTCCGGCCGAAGAATCAGCCAACACCCGTCGCACGGTGGAGGGGATTTTGGATGATATTAAGAAAGGGGGGGAGGCTGCGGTCCGCGCCTGGTCGCAAGAACTTGATCACTGGAATCCAGCCTCCTTTCAACTTTCTGAACAAGAAATCGAGCATTGCCTGTCGAGTCTGCCGAAACAGACATTGGAAGACATACGATTCGCGCAGCAGCAGATCCGCCATTTCGCAGAGGCGCAACGAGCTTCGATCAGAGACATTGAAATCGAAACGCTGCCGGGGGTTCGCCTTGGACATCGAAATATCCCGGTGCAGAGCGTGGGCTGTTATGTTCCTGGTGGTCGTTATCCAATGGTCGCTTCCGCCCATATGAGCATCGTCACGGCGCGGGTCGCCGGAGTGAAGCGAATCATCGGATGCACTCCCCCGCAAAATGGCAAACCGCACGCAGCGACGATCGCAGCGATGAAGTTAGGTGGGGCCGACGATATCTACTTGTTAGGTGGAGTGCAGGCGATCGGCGCGATGACTTACGGTACCGAGACGATTCGGCCCGTTGACATGGTGGTCGGACCTGGCAATGCGTATGTCGCTGAAGCAAAACGCCAGGTGTTCGGTCAGGTTGGAATTGATCTGCTGGCTGGGCCGACAGAAATTTTGGTCGTTGCCGATGATTCTGCTGACGGTGAAATGGCAGCAACCGACCTTTTGGGGCAAGCGGAGCATGGTCCAACTTCTCCGGCGATTCTGTTAACCAATTCGCGCCGGGTTGCCGAAGAAACGTTGAAGGAAGTCGGGCGACAACTCGGCGTGCTCAAAACAGCAGCGGTCGCCGGGAAAGCGTGGGAGAGTCACGGCGAAGTAATCCTCGTCGACTCTTTGGAAGAGATGATCGTTGAGGCTAATCGTATCGCCTGTGAACACGTAGAGGTACTCACCAAGAATCCTCGCTACTTTTTGGAACGCCTGACAAACTATGGTTCTTTGTTCTTGGGCAAGGAGACCAATGTCGCTTTTGGCGATAAGGTTATCGGAACAAATCATACACTACCGACTCGAACCGGAGCCAGGTACACCGGTGGGCTGTGGGTGGGTAAATTCCTGAAAACAGTTACCTACCAGGAGATCACCGAATCAGCCAGCGTACTGGTAGGCGAATATTGCTCGCGTCTGTGTGAGATCGAAAATTTCTGGGGCCACAAAGAGCAAGCGGATCTTCGGGTCAGACGCTTCAAAGAATCAAAGGTAGGAGGTACTGTTTTGTGACAGCTTTCTCCGAGATCCTTGAGCCTCGCTGGAACCTGCCTACTATTATGGTCGGAGAAACGATTGCTGGCCATGACGCCGGTACTTTTCCTCCATCAGATTGCTCCGAAGCATTAGTTCAATATTGTCTGACGACGCTGCCGGCGTTCAATGGACTTAAACGATTGCTCGGTCAAGCAGGTGGCATATTCCTGCTAAGGGAGTTGGCCATATCGAGCGATGGAGTCGGCGGCGATTTGCTCAGGCGGGCCGTCGACCGTTTCCGAGACGTTCGCGATGCGCTTTTGAGTCGGACGGTACCGCCCTTCGCCGCGGCTCACGCGGCAAAACTAGAGGAAGCCCTTGGGCTAATCGGAAGCATACTCCAATCGCTGGAAGACAATGTCGGTCGGAGTGAACCCCTTTTAACCAAGCTTAGACTAGCCCGAAAATGTTTGATTGACGCTTCGGACAATCGATTCGGCATGACCTTGCTAGATTTTCGGCAGGGCTGTTGTTGCGGCCACACATCTATAAAACACACACCCACCTAACCAAACAGCGCCCAACTCACCCTGGCTGCGCTCGATTATGGCTAACTATTCTATCTGGGTTCTGGAATACGCTTACGTTCCTAACTACCACGTTAGTGGGATCATTTACGGATATCACAATCAAGGCTATCGGAAGTTGCCTTATTGCTACGTTTTGATTAAGGGCAAGCATCATGCTGCCATGGTTGACGTTGGCTACAACCACAAAGAATTCGGCGGCTATCTTGGCGACAAATTCGGGGTTATTAACTGGCATTCACCGTCAGAGGTATTGAAAGAATGCAGCCTGCGTCCAGAGGACATAGACACGGTATTTGTAACCCATGCGCATTTTGATCATTTTGGAAACGTCGACGACTTCCCCAAAGCAACGTTTTACATTCAGGAACGGGAGATTGCGAAATGGGTCTGGGCGATGTCTCTGCCGGAGCGAATGCAATGGATGATGGTAGCCATCGATCCTGGCGACGTGTTGCGTGGAGTCGAGCTTGCTAAGAATAGGCGATTGGTAACTGTGAATGGCGATCTAGTGAATGTGCTTCCGGGCATCGATCTGCACCCAGCTTACGATAGCCATACATTTGGGTCGATGTGGGTTGAAGTCAGGAACGACGGCAAGTCGACTTCCCAGGATACATGGGTTCTCGCAGGCGATCTGATCTACGTTTACGAAAACCTCTCCGGCAGCGGCGATGTGGTGGGGGTAGAAAAAATCTATAACCCAGTCGGTCTGGCGGTTGGTAGTCAGATGAATCTCGTTCTTGCTACCGAAGCAATGATGCAGGCCGTGAATTATGAGGAACGCAGAGTGATTCCCGTGCACGAAGAGCGGCTCAAAGAGGTATTTCCTTCAAGAATCACGAAGGACGGACTTCGAATCAGCGAGATCTGCCTGGCCG
>DATNNZ010000303.1:0-5532 GCA_035601575.1 Chthoniobacterales bacterium | reverse complement strand
ATGCCCAAAAAGGCACCATGGGAGATGATGTTTCCCGGATAACTTGCCGTGGCGACACAATAAAAAATCGCCGGCAGGAGAAAATGCCTAACCTGCAGGGAACCTTTGACAGTTGCGCCCCAAAATAACCAAGGTAGCCAGGCATAAGCTCGGACGATGTCCATGTGCTCGGCATTGCTGTAGAAGCCGCCAAAAAACTGGTATGCCAACGCTCCAAACAAAGCGCTCCGCCAGTCGTCTGTCAGAAGCCTAATGAGAAGAAAGGCACCACACGCGCCCCAAAAGACATGCAGACACTGCATTACTACCGCAGCGTGCAATGAATAGTGCACGCCTGGGAACACGAAAAGCCAAAGGGGGGGATAGAAAAAGCTAGACTGGAGATTTATAAAGAATGGATAGCCCATCCCTTCAAACGGAACCCATTCAGGAAGTACATGCTGCCTTACCGCGGTCGTCCAGAATGGAATGATTGCATAATATGTCTTCCAAAAATCCCACGGAAAACAATCATTACCAAAATAGTGACTTCGGAATGTGACAAGATTCACCGCTGCCAAAAGACCAATTGGCCCCCACTGAACAAGACGAGAGTTCACTCGGTTACGCGTCTTCACCATCGGCTACCGTCACTCGATTCGCTCAGTCTCAGAGTTCGACGGTAGAAAACCTACAAATGACCGAGTTAATGCGGGTTCGCTATTCAGGACGTTCATTCGAAATCAAACTGACTTTCTGCACTCGATGATTATGTGCATGTAAGGCAGCCAATACAAATTGGTTGCGATACTTGTTTGAAAGAACTCGAACACGGTGCTGGTGAGCTGTTTCCATTCACTTTCCAGTCGAACATTCTTTCCACGATCTCTACGCATGAGCCATTCTGAGAGAAATCCTTGATGAGCCAGGTAGGTTGGCTCAAAGCAAACCAACCGGCCACTATCCCTAAGAATTTGCTTTGCAAGTTTCAAAACACGTATCACTTCTTCGTCGTCCAAATGATGCAATACTCCATTGCAAAGGACCAGATCCGAATCGTTCAACCGAGGATCAGGCGCGTCGAGAAGTTGCTGAGCCGTGCTTACGATGAATGTAGCCCGCGTCTCGAACCTCTGTTGAGCAGCAGCGATGTAGTCTTTGCTGATATCAAAGCCGACATAGGTGATGTCTCCTCGCAGATCAGCGAGCGTTGCTCCTGACCCACAGCCTACATCAACCACTTTTTGGCCAGCACTAATCTTCCAGTAGTTGTCCGCAAGCCACTTTCTAGCATGCTTTGCTCCCACCAAATTCTGGAACTGCTCATAAATGTAGTAATTGGAGAGAATTACTTTTAAGCCACTATTGTCTTGCACGGTCAGCTACTGAATTAAATGCGTGCCGTCAGCGCGCAGCTCAGACTCGATGCCTATGTTCATCGCTTTGAATCGGCTACGAGATTAACCCAATCGTCATAGTCCCGGATGTAATCATCAGCGTCGTACGGATGGGAGGCAAAAACCAGTAACGCAGCATCTTTCGAGTATCGGTATTGTGTTCCCCAAATTCGCGGTGGGATATAAACGCCTAACTCCGGGCGGTCGAGGACAATTTCCTGTCTATTTGATCCGTCATCAACGAGAACGTGCACACTACCTTTGATACAGATGAGAAACTGGTGACACTCTCCGTGTGCGTGTTCGCCACGAACTTCGCCGCTCGGCACATGGTGGACCACGAAAAACCTTACTGGTACGAATGGGAGCTCCCTGGCAATTTCCGCAGCAATGAGATGCCCGCGAATATCTTCAAATGCTGGAATTTTGTGCAGAGTGACACCGCGAACCTTCATGCTCGCCACATTGATACCCTTCGTCGATTGCGATGTATCGGCTAGGCGTGCAGGCTCGACCGGGGATGTATAGCTAGAGATCCGCGCAGGATTACCTTGCACTACAGCATTGGCAGGGACTGATTTGGTCACAACTGCACCGGCGCCCACCATCGCGTTCTGGCCAATTATAACGCCAGGCAAAATCGTTGCGTTGGCCCCAATCGAGCATCCTCGCCGAAGAAAAGTAACTTGAAATCGCTCGGGCTGCTCCTTGCTCCTGGGAAACGGGTCGTTAGTAAAGGTCGCATTCGGCCCAATAAAAACATCATCCTCGATGCGCAAGCCGTCCCAGAGCTGCACTCCGCATTTTACGGTGACTCGGCTTCCCAGGACGACATCGTTCTCGACAAAAACGTGATCGCAAATATTGCAATCCTCCCCAATCACGGCTCCTGAAAGGACATGGGCAAAAGCCCAGATCTTTGTCCTCGCGCCGATTGCGCTGCTTTCACAAATCCCTTGTGGATGAACGAAGTAATTCATGTTGTGAAGCAGGTATAAAGGATAACTCCTTCATAACGACAGCCCCGGGGCGGTGTTTGGTGTTCTCGAATGCTCGCCATACGTAAGATCCGACTATCGCCAGGCAGATCAGATTCAGACTACCAAAAAACGTGATCGTGAGGACTACTGGCGAGTAACCTGGAACTTGAATTCTCCCCGACAGGCGCGCCCACACTACAACAAGTGAGAGCACAACCGAAGTCGTACAGCCGAACAACCCCATCCAAAACAACACCTGAATTGGAGTGTGCGAAAAAGAAAACGCCGAATCGAGCAAATACTGGATCCTCTTCAGCAGTGTCCAGCCACTCTTTCCGTGTACCCGTTTCTGTCTTCTGTACGGAATCAGTTTCCTCCTGAATCCTAGCCACAACAGGAGCCCAACCAGCGAAGTGTGTGACTCATCGAGCTTGAGCAGGCTTTCCCGAAATAGTTCATTGCAACCAAAGACGTCGATTCCTCCCTTTGGCGTCTCTGACTGAACCAGTTTCCGGTATAGGAACCAAAAAATCTGTGAGGCCCATTGGCTGAAAAGCGGATCTTCCCGCGCAATCCTAGTGCCGACTACTACATCAGCTTCATCGTTAGCCAGAGCCTCAAAGAAACCAATGATTAATTCCGGCGGCTCCTGAAGATCGGCAGCCATTACCGCAAAATACTTCGCACTGGCTTTCTCAAGACCAACTCGGATCGCAGCGAATGATCCGAAGTTACGGGAAAGTACTACGACCTTCGAGGAAAAGGGAGCACTGGGTAACATCGTCGCCAGACGATGTAACGATTGATCTGAGCTTCCATCGATGACAAACACGACCTCCAGTGAGCCCGGCAACTGCTCATCGATGTGTTGCAGGCAATTGAGTAATTCCCCGATTGAATCTTCGTTTTTGTAAACCGGTATGACAATTGAGTACATGGCTGGATTCAGGAAAAGCCCTTCAAGATCTGTCCCATGTGTTACAAGCATCGATCACTCTCTCAACGTCCTCGTCAGTAAGGTAAGGATGAATCGGTAGTGATACCTCGCAATTGGCGAAACGCGCCGCGTTTACCAAAGAATTTGCGACCTCAAATTTGTGCCCACGCAGAGCTGGTTGATCGGGAATAAGCATCGGGTAATGCACGGCACTGTCGATGCCGCGAGTTCGCAGGTGCCTCCGGAAACCCTCTCGATCGTCCGGCAGAAGGACCGGAAAAAGATGATAAACGGAATCCGAGTCTCGCGGAGCCTCCGGGATGATCAGCATCTCAGAAGTGATATTCTTTCGATATTGCCTGGCGATATCTCGTCGGCGTTGAGTGAACGCTGCGAGGCGAGGCAATAAGGCTTCCAAAAGGACTGCTGCCTGAATTTCGTCCAAGCGGCTGTTCATACCGAGATAGACGTGCATGTATTTTCCGGTTTGTCCGTAGTCCCGCAGAGCTCTCGCTGCGGCAGCAAATCGTTCTTCGTTGGTAAGAACTGCTCCACCGTCACCCATGCACCCAAGGTTCTTTGTAGGATAAAAGCTAAGAGCCGCCGTGTCACCGACGCTACCGACCGGAACCCCATGGCTTTTCGCACTAATCGCCTGTGCACAATCCTCAACCAACTGGACATCAAAACGCTTTTTCAGACTAGCTAGCTCGTGGAGGTCTATTGCATGGCCAAACAAATGAACAGGTAACAGAAAACGGATTGCGTCGTTTTGCTGAGCGAGAATTTCCTCTGCCACTTTCAGATTCAGTAACCCTGTATTATTTACATCGACGAACACTGGGACACCACCGGCACGCAGGATTGCCAGTGTGGTCGCAAAAGCGCTCAACGGAGTTGTGAGCACTCGATCACCCTGTTTTACCCCAAGCGCCCGTAGGCTGATCTCGATCGCATCCAAGCCATTTCCGCATCCCACCACATGTTTAACGCCGGCGCATACAGCTAATGCTTCTTCAAACTGCCGGACCTTCTCGCCGAGAATCAAGCGCCCACTGTCGCCGACTGCATTAACGGCGCTCAGCACGGCCGATCTAATGCTGCGCCATTGCGCTTGGAAGTCATTTAAATGAATTGTCGGGTTCACAGCGAAATCATCTAGAATAGTGCTAAGCGACGACTCGTCACGAGTTTTTGTGTTTGCAAACAGGGCCCGGAGAACTGCGAGTTAACGTTTGTAAAATCTGCGATGCGCCGGCAAGCGTTGAGCGTCTGTCGGTTGTTACAGCCGGGCGCGCGCAATTCCGCTGGAGAAAAGAAACGGCTGTGCTTGACTGATAGGTTCGACATCTCTCGGCAGAATGCCTGCGCAAACAATCAAGATTAGCGGTGCCCGCCAGCACAATCTCAAGAACCTCCACGTCGAGATTCCGCGGGAGAAGCTGGTGGTCATCACTGGTTTAAGCGGCTCGGGGAAATCCTCGCTGGCTTTCGACACGCTTTATGCGGAAGGGCAACGCCGTTATGTCGAGAGCCTTTCCGCTTACGCGCGGCAGTTCCTCGATCAAATGGAAAAGCCGGATGTCGATTTCATTGAAGGCTTGTCGCCTGCCATCGCAATCGAACAACGCAGCGCCGGCGCGAACCCACGGTCGACAATCGCAACTACGACTGAGATCTACGATTACCTGCGGGTTCTCTTTTCCGCGGTGGGTCAACCGCACGATCCCCTCACCGGCCGGCCGCTCAGCCGCCAAACGCCTCAGCAAATCGTCGATCAGGTCCTGGCGTTCGAACCGGGCACCAAAATCGTTCTGCTGGCCCCGTTGATTGAGAATCAACCCGGTGAGTTCCGGGACGTGCTCGAAAAACTCCGGCGTGAAGGATTCGTTCGTGCGCGAATCGATGGACAGATGATCGAACTGGATCGCGCTGAACCGATCCGGCTGAAGAAAGGTGAGCGGCACACGATTGAAGCGGTGGTCGATCGGCTGGTCGCTCGCGATGGCATTCGCGTGCGGCTGACAGACTCAATCGAAACGGCTCTCAAATGGGGCGGCAATCGCATTGTCGCTTTGTGCCAAACACCCACTGCAGATGACAATTGGGCAGAATGCCGCTATTCCACGGATTACGGGAATGCTGAGACCGGCTTCAATTTAGGCGAGCTGACGCCGAGACATTTTTCCTTCAACAGCCACCTCGGCGCTTGCCCGGCTTGCCACGGTCTGGGAACACA
>DATNNZ010000302.1:0-3214 GCA_035601575.1 Chthoniobacterales bacterium | reverse complement strand
CGGAAATCTCCGATTCCTCGCCAACTTCTCCGACAATTTCAATGTCGGGTTGATCCGCAAAAGTTGTGAGTATCATCTCACGCATAAGTCGAGGCTGATTCGCCACGAGGACCCGAATAGCTTTTTCCATTGCGCACTCCGAGCACGGCTGGTGTAGGTCCACCAAAGTGTCTGCTGGACAAGTCTCCCTTTTTCAATTAGTTAGGGGAAGATTCAAAAAAAGCCTATTTGGAGAAACCGTTTGTACTTGGGTCATGTACCATACAGAATTTGCTTGGTACTAAGGGTGACCTATTCAATTGTAATTAATTCCCGTTTTGGAACTGTCGGCCAAAGATTTCAGCGGCCTTGGGGCTACGGTGAGACGACGAGAGTAAACACGACGGGGCAATCCAGCATCCCCGTAATGGCGGAAAACGCCACAAGAAGGTCCTTTCTATATGAGTAAAATTTGCATCAGCGTTGACCAAGAGACTATGGCAATTAGATTAATTCACTTGACATAAGGTGAGCATCAAGACTACCTTATCGGCCAACCGACCACTGGGTCTTTTTTTTGTAGCTAGGCGAACGCTCTCGGTCGGAACACCCAGCATCCGAGTAAACCATGGAATCTGTGAGCGAAATCGTCCCGTGCTCCTCTATCCGCGTTTTTTTGATGATGGAGAATCGTCTGCTACGTGAAGCGCTGATTCGGCTCTTCCGCAAGCGCTCCGATCTTATCGTCGTCGGTCACGACGGGCCCGCAGACACAACCACATCTCAGGTACTTGAAACTCAATTCGACGTGCTCCTTATCGACTCGTTTCAAACCGCGTGGCCGGCGGCAAAGATAGCCCGCAAAACTGAAGGTCAGGCCTCTTATAAGGCCGTCCTGATCGGCATGGAACCTGACGAAGAACTATTCATGGCTGCCGTTCGTTCCGGCGTGATGGGCTATTTGCTGAAAGATGCGTCTGCTTCCGAACTCGTTGCGGCTGTGCGCGCTGTCTACCGGGGGGAGGCAGTCTGCCCTCCTCAACTTTGCTCGACACTATTCCGCTTCGTTGCTCACATGATCGAAGAGACGCCAGTCAAGCGCTCGGGCCCAAGACCGGATCTTACTATCCGTCAGCAGCAATTGATGGTTCTTGTGGCGAAAGGTTTCACCAATAAAGAAATCGCTTCTCACTTGAACCTCTCTGAATTTACCGTGAGGAATCACATCCACAACATCTTGAAACAGGTGGACGCCAGCAGCCGAAGTGAGGCTGTGGAAACCATCCGCGCCTACGGCTACTCGATCAGTTCATGACCGCCTCCCGCCCTCCTTACGAATCGGAGTGAGCTATGATAAGTTGAGCTTATGTGGTTACTACTCAGAGTCAAATTTGAGGTTTCAAGTTGCGGATTGTAGCTGCTTCCGCCGTGATGATTTTGGCGCTTTTTCCATTCGCTTACTACGTTCTTTCTCTTTACTGTGTGATGGCCCATTTCTGCGGCGTGCGCAAAGTCTCCTCAGCGAAGACGCCGTTCATGCCCCCCGCCAGCATCGTAAAGCCGGTGCGCGGTCTCGATCACGAGGCTTATGAAAATTTCGCCAGCTTCTGTCGGCTGGATTATCCAGTTTACGAGGTCGTGTTTGCGGTATCCGATGCGAGTGATCCGGTCATTCCAGTCATCGAAAAACTCCGTTCGGAATTCCCCGCCGTCTCCATCCGCTTAATTACCAACGTTCCGCGCGTGGGAACGAGCGACAAGGTAAATAACCTTTGCCAGTTAGCCCAGAACGCAAAATACGATCTTCTTGTCATGAGCGACAGTGACGTGCGTGTGGAAGCCGATTATCTCAGGCAAGTCACTGCTCCTTTTGCCGATCCGAAAGTCGGCGCCGTCACTGCCTTCTACAAGAGTCAGACCTCTGGGAGTCTGGCTTCGAACCTGGACGCCCTGGGCATGTACATGGATTCCGCTCCGGCTGCCCTCGTGGCCAAGAAAATTGAGGGCCGGCTGGGTTTCGCTTTCGGCTGGACAATGGCCACATCCAAGAAACACCTCGCGGAAATCGGCGGCTGGGAAGCGCTCGTTAATCATCACTCGGAGGATTTTGAACTGGGTAAGCGCATTGCACTTTGCGGCCACCGCGTGGTTTTGATGGCTAAACCTGTCTACATGGTCTTTTCCAAAGAGAACTTTTCAGAGTATTTCCACCGCGAGTTGCGCTGGTCGATTGCCTTAAAGAGCGCCCGCCCATCAGGTTATTGGGGGCTTCTCTTTACACATGGATTGCCGTGGGCCCTGGTCGGAGCGGCGGCTGGCCTGTTGATCCGTTCGCCCCTGATAGCGGCATCTTATCTACTCGCCTACCTCTTCCTTCGGGTCGCCATGACGTGGCTGACGGGAACGTGGGGACTGGGAGATCGCAAACTTTACAAGGTCATGTGGCTCGTCCCCGTTCGTGATGCGATTAGTTTTTTTGTTTGGGTGGTGGGATTCTTCGCTGAAAAAATTGTCTGGCGCGGCCTCGAATATCGGCTGCACGAGGGGCAACTCATTCCTATTCTGTCCACAGGCGAAGGCCTTGTCGCACACCGCGAACCGGTATCGCCAGTCACAAGCTGAGTACGAAATTCCACTGACGCGTACACTCCTCGCCCTGACGCAACTGTGAGTTGCTAGGCAGCCTTCTTCAATAGACTGCTCAACCCAAATCGGGCTTCCTTGGTATCCCTATAAGACTGACCATTACTGAGACTTCAATCCCCACGAGATTCAACTCTGACCTCCATGGAACGCGCTCAGGCGGGAATGAAGAAACTAGAGAAGACGCTCCGGGCCAAGTACAATATCAAACCATAGGGCCCATAGCTCAATCGGTTAGAGCGTCGGACTCATAATCCGCCGGTTCCTGGTTCGAGTCCAGGTGGGCCCACCAATTATTTCAGTAAGTTACCGGGTGTTGTACCAGAAACCTCAACCCACAATCCAACCCACACCTGACTGCGCCATAGAGCTGCTCACGCCTAGCGCCGTCAGATACTCTCCCTGCGCCGCCAGTGTTTCATCCCGGTCTTCCTGCGTGTACAGATCGAGCTTCGTGCCATAACGCCCCTTCGGTTGGCGAGAGCGTCGAGAGCTTGGCGTTTCGATCCGCGCCTGCTCGCAGGCTAAGCAAGCCTGAAGCCAGAAAGCCGAGACGCCTTCTGGTCGAATGTCAGAGTGTCCGAGCAGCCCG
>DATNNZ010000301.1:0-27464 GCA_035601575.1 Chthoniobacterales bacterium | reverse complement strand
TACAAAATGTGGATCGATCGAACCCCTTACAATGCCGAGCTCCATCACCGCAATCAACTCCAACACGGCTCCTGGATCTTTCAGCTTCAAAAATCCTAACCCCAACTATTTTTCCCTTGAAGACCGATAGAAAGTCTACCGGCGTTATTCTCAGGGCTATTTTCATTGAAAAATGCCCTTTCCATGTCCAACTTCCTCCTCCTCATATGCTGGAAACTATTCGCAAACGGCAGCGAAGTCTGCTGATTATCGTCACGGCTCTGACGATCATTTCGTTCGTCTGGTTCATGAACCCGACCCGGACGCGAGGCACCCCTCAAGCAGTAATCGGCAAGATGAACGGCAGATCTATCACGGTGGAAGAACTTACCAAAGTAGATCGGTCTGCCCAGATCGCTTACCTTCTCCAATTTTCCGAATTACTGCAACAGTTAGCCGGTTCGCAGGGGTCTCGAGAGCAACAGTCCGAGATTTTTGCTTGGAATATCTTGCTGATTCGAGACGAATCGAAGCGTCTTCAAATGGATCCATCCGCAGAAGAGATCCGGAACGCGGAACGCCGTTTAGCGGGGTTTCAGACCGACAACCAGTTTGATGCATCGAAGTATCAACAAATCGTCGACCTCTTGAAGAAAAATGGCATGACTGCGGCTGACCTCGATAATGTGGTAGCCGACAATCTGCGCTTCCAAAAAATCTCTGCCATTATTCGCGGGTCATCTCCGCTTCCGGAGGCCCTTTACCGTCAAACTTACGAGCAACAAAACCAGCTCCTTCGTTGCTCATTTGTCCGGTTGAGCAGCGCTGACTTTCAAAAAGACATCACAGTCTCCGATCAGGACGTGCAAAGCTACTATAAAGAGCACGCTGCCCAACTACAGACACCGGAGAAGAGAAAGATCGAGTTTGTGGGGTTTGCGCTCACCGACGAACAAACGAAATTGGGCGACCAACAAAAACAGGCTGCGCTCAAGACTTTGGCTGAACAAGCTGAAGCTTTCGTCCAGCCGCTTGGGGATCATCCGGACCAATTCGATCAGGTCGCCCAGGCGAAAGGTTTGAAAGTCCAGCAAACCGGATTTTTCGAAGCAAACAAGCCTGATCCGGTGATCATGACGTTGCCCGACGTTGTGCGACAGGCACAGAGTCTAACTAAAGATCAACCTCTCGACGAGGTCCAAGCCAAGGACGGATTTTACGTCATCCGGCTGGTTGAGTTGCAGCCAAGCCGTCCGCTGACATTAGAAGAAGCGAAAGACCAGATCGTAACCGGCATCAAAAAGGGCAAGGTCCAGGAAGCAATTATAACCAAAGGTCAGCAAATCCGTGGTCAAATCGAAGAGGCCATTAAAGGCGGAGCAACATTTGCTGATGCAGCGCAGAAAGCCGGTCTGAAGGTCGAGACTGCTGAACCGTTTGCGATGATGGGAAAACCGGACATGAAGAATCCTGTCTTCGTCGCGTTGCGCATGAACCAGGTAGAACTTCAACCGGGACAAGTATCCGGTGTACTTTTTGAGAGCGAAGACGGGCTGCTAGTCCACCTGGATAGCAAAGAGCCGATCGATGAAAACAAATACCAGGCGGATAAAAAGGAGCATTACGCCGCCTTCAACGATTATTTTGCCGGACAAATCTTTAGAGAATGGTTGCGCGTCACGACTCAAAAAGCTGGGGGCTCTCCGGCTACTGGCTTCCAAAACAGCTGAGCTTTGTGGCATAGTATCTGGTGTGAGTTTCTCTTTTTAAAGAGAAGGTAACAGCGCGGCATGCCGCAGCCGAAGTGATTAGTGAGAAGTGAGAGGTGGCTGGAGACTCATGCACGTCGACTTGTCCAACAGAGGGAGAATCCTCGCAAAAAACAAGAATTGGAACCAGTGTAGTACGAAGCGATTCTGATGGAAGAGATCCCGCAGTCCGTCGAGCAGTTATTCGATGACGCCAACGCCGACCTGGCAGTTGGCGAACTACCTGGTGCAATCGAGAAGTATCGCCAATGCGTGGAAATCGAGCCCGAATTCTTTGATGGCTGGCACGCGCTGGGCATGGCGCTCATGAAAAACGGAGACTTTACTACCGCCATCGACGCGGGAAAGAAAGCCGTCGAACTACATCCGAATGATCAACTGGCCTGGTCGAGTCTTTCCTTGCTCTACGTTCGCAACAATCAGATCAAAGAGGCAGAGGCAGCTGGGGCGAAAGCGCGAATTCTTTCCTGGGGCGGAAAAATTGCGCCGGAACCCAAATCTTGAACGCCATTGGGAATTCTGAGCCGTGAATCCAGCAAAATATTTCGTCACCACCGCCATCGATTACACCAACGCTGCACCGCACATCGGTCATGCGTACGAGAAGGTGTTAGCTGATGTAATTACTCGGTATCGTCGGGTCGCCGGCCAGCCAGCGTTTTTTCTCACGGGAGTGGACCAACATGGTCAGAAGGTCCAACAGGCAGCCCAACGTGAAGGTATTGCGCCGTTTCAGTTTGCGCAAAGAGTCACCGACTCATTTCTCGATCTTTGGGATAAACTATCAATTCAATATGACGGTTGGGCTGCTACCACCGATCCACGGCACAAGCGTGCGGTGCAGAATGTCCTGCAGGCCTTGTTTGAGAAGGGAGAACTGTACAAGGAAAAATACTCCGGCTACTACAGCATCCGTCAGGAACAATTTCTCACCGATAAAGACCGGGATTCCGAGGGTGAATTCGGACCGGAATGGGGTGAAGTGATTTTGTTAGAAGAGGAAAATTGGTATTTCCGACTCGCTAAGCACAAAGCATGGCTGAAGCAGTTCGTGCAGGGGCGTTCGGACTTCGTGATTCCAGAATTTCGCCGGCTGGAGCTTTTGAACGCGATCGATCGGATCGCCGGGGACCTCTGCGTTTCCCGTCCGAGAGAAAGGCTTTCTTGGGGAATCGAATTTCCATTCGATCCGGAATACGTGACCTACGTTTGGTTCGACGCGCTGCTTAACTACGTTACGTTCGCCGGTTACCTCGCCGAAGCGGGAGGAGGACTACCTGACTTCGCGGAGCTGTGGCCTTGTCAGGCCCACATCATCGGGAAGGACATCATGGTTCCGGCCCATGGTATCTATTGGCCAATCATGCTGCACGCGATGGGATTTTCCGATCGCCAGATGCCTCGCCTGCTGGTGCATGGCTGGTGGAATGTCAGCGGCGCGAAGATGAGCAAAAGCCTCGGCAACGTCGTTGATCCTCTGCTCCTAACCGAAAAATACGGAGCCGATGCGCTACGCTATTACCTCATGCGCGACATCATCACCGGTCAGGATGCTGACTTCAGTGAGGCACGGCTAGCCTTGCGCTATAACACCGATCTCGCCAACGATCTTGGTAACTTGGTGAACCGCACCATTAATATGGCTCAGCGGTATCGATCCGGGACTCTGCGAAAAGCGAACGTGATCGACGCTGACCTGGAGCGGCTAGAGGCGATCGCCCGCTCCATGATCGAGAAATATCGGGAAGCCTTTGAGCAGTTCCAACCACACGCTGCGCTCGAAAAGGTGTGGGAATTGGTTGCTGCTGCGAATGCTCTGGTCGAACAGAAAGCTCCATGGAAATTGGCCAAGGATCCGGCCGCAAGCGACCTGCTCGATTCGGTTCTATATACGTTGGCCGAATCCGCTCGGCTACTAGCTCAGTGCATGAGCCCGATTATTCCAAGTGCCAGCACTTCTATCTTGCGCCAGCTGAATGCGAAGAACGAAACCGGTTTCACGTGGGGTGTGTTAGTTGACGGACACCGAGTTGGCACTCCGTCACCCGTCTTTCCCAGGATTGAAACCCACGGGCTCGGCTAAGCCTCGCCCGATGACAAATGACAGATGACAAATGACAAAGAAACCGGTTGAATCCGGCTCTTTTTTGTCATTTGTCATTTGTTATTTGTCATAGCGCTGTAGGCGCGCGGAAGCCAGACGTAAAATGTCGTTCCGGTTCCGCTGCCGGTGTCGAACCAGATTTTTCCTCCGTGCGCTTCGACACACGACTTGGCGATCGAAAGACCGAGTCCCGTGCCGGTTCGTTTCTGATAGGTCACAAATGGTTCAAACACCTGGCCGCGGATTTGTTCCGGGATTCCCGGTCCATTATCGGCAACCGAGATCAAAAGTCCTTCTTCCCGCGGAGCGAAGGTAAGGGAGATCTCTCCGCGATCCTTCAGCGCCTCCCGCGCATTCTCGATAATGTTCGCTAAACAACGAGTCATTCGTCCCTCGTCGATCAAGAACTGGTCCGAAGTTCCAACCTCAATTTTGATATCAATGGGACAGAGCCGTATCTGCTCCAAAATTTCACGATTGAGGAGCTCCAGAATTCGATCCGCCGTCGTCCAGGTTGGCCGGAGGCGCGTAGTGCCACGTGCAAAATCGAGCAGTTCCTCCGTTAACAGCATCATGCGATCAGCCGCACCTCTAATGATCCCAGCGGCACTCTTGGTGAATTCGTCTGACGTTTTCTGTTGGAGATAGCTCACCGAAGAGACGATCGCAGCCATCGGATTTTTCAAATCATGAACGATCGAACTGAGCATCGTCCCAAGTAACGTAAGCCTTTCCGTGCGTAACAACTCGTCAATGAAACGCGCATTCGTTGACCGCAGCCGCTCTACCACGACTTTGGTGAAATTGATTGGGAGAACTCTGGGGGCGCTCTCCATCAGCAAATCTAAAGCCGATCGATCGATTTCCCCGATCAAGCTCGGCTGTAACGCAATGGCGGTAGCAGAGCGAGGACCGTGATCCAGAATTGCGAACTCGCCAAAAAAATCGTTTGGTTCGAGGATCGAGAGTACTTCTTCCTGTCCCTGCCGGCCCGCTTTAGAGATCTGTACCCGGCCGGTACCGACCAAAAGTAACGAATCTCCAGGTGCTCCCTCTCGAACAATCAGCTCGCCAGCCTTAAAATCCATCTCCCGAATCGCGACGGATCGCAGTGTATCCGCGCCCACATCGGCAAAAAGACGATTACGGAAGAATGCGTCATTCATGGATTAAATCGGAAGAATCAGAACCAAAGTAGGCTCGAGCCTGGTGCACTGTGTCTAATCACTAAAATTTACAAGTCCAGGCGTCCGTTCCATATTTTTCGTTCGCGATACGCGTGGCAATATCGATTATATCGGGCAAAATCTGCTGCGTTCGAACAACCGCGCTCAGTTTTAGTGCCAACCGGGCTCCTAAATCCGGCCATAAATCGGTTCGCTGGATACTGCCCTGCAAGAGCAACCGATCGCGCAGACGTCGGATTGCTGCCCCCGCAATCTTCGCACCCCCATGAGTCACGTCGTGCTTAACTGGTCGATCGAAACAATTCATCGATAGACCGTCGTTCATGCCGTTCGATAGCGCGACCGGTTTTCCATATTCACGAAAGGTTTCGGCTATGCTCAAGTGAAGCGCCTCATACAAGGCCTGCGCCCGAAGCGATTTTTCTGCGCCCACGAGAATTAAGGAATAGGTGAAATCTTCGCCATGCTCTACTGCTCCTCCGCCGGTCCAACGTCGAACCAAGTCCCGATCCGGATATTGCCTTTTGACCTGTTCCCATTTTAAAAAGTAACCGAAAGAAACGCTGCGAGACTTCCATTGATAGCTGTGAAATATGGCGGTGGTTGATGGCTGCATGAGCAGCGCCTCGTCAATCGCCATGTTGAGAGCAGCAGATCGAGGGGACAAATCGTCAATCCAGATGAGCTCGTCAAAAATCATATGAGAGGCACCGAAGCAGGTTCGACCTTGTGGGTGCGAACGTTGCGGCAAGCTGCGACCAGAAGCCATCCGACCAGGCAGACGCCTGCCAAAATGAAATACGAGACGTTTGGTCCCCAATCCTTAAGCAGATAGGTGACGAGCGCGAGCAGAGCCGCTCGAAGCAGCCGTTCAATCGCGCCATAAAGTAGATTGACACGCCCAATAATCTCATTCGGAACGGTCTTTAAAACCAGGATGCTCCGAGCAACGCGCGAACCGGCATTACCCCACCCTTGCAGCAGGAACGAGACAAGGAAAACACCAGCTACTGGCAAAATCGGATTCAGCGCGACGGCAATCGTGTACAATCCGATAGTGAAAAGAAGTGTCGGAACCAAACCGATCTTCCCGTTAATGAAAGGTACACTCAACCCTGCGACCACAGCGCCAACCGCATAGCTGACTTCTCCCGCCGCATACACTTCCGAACCCATTCCTAATGTGTCCCGGACGAAAATCGGCGAGAGGTAATTCGCAACCATTAACGCCAGAAAAGGCAGGAAGCTCGCCAACATCACAATCGAAAGTCGAGGCCGCTGTTGGAGGTAGGAAACGCCCTCCCCCATCATTTTCAGCGCAGAGGTAGCGGGTGCAGCAAAGTTGCTACTACGTGAGTAAGCCAAACGTATGATCAGGCAAAAGCTCGCCGCGTACGTTGCCGCATCGATCGACAGAATGGACCAGAGTGGCACGCGCGATATCAGAAATGCGCCTGCCGCTCCGGCGATCATCGACGCCGCCTGCCATTGAATTTCGATCGCTCCGCTCAACTGTTCATATTGATTGTGAGCAAAGATTTCCTGATTCAGAGCGAACTGCGCTGGATAGTAGACGCTTGCGCCGAGCGAGCCGTAGCAGAAAACTGTAAGCAGTTCCCAGACTTCCACGCGCCCGCGCAATAGTATGGCCGCGATCATCAGAACATTCACAGCGAATCCGAGAGCCAAAAAGATCAGAACAACCGCCTTCCTGGAGTTGCGGTCGACCAATTTACCTAGGTAGGGCAGTAGGAACAAAATGATCAGCGTGATGATGGAATTGGTGTAACCAAGAATAGCCTTGCCGTGCTCCTGCTGGATCAGCAACCAGGGGATCGCCATAAACGTGAGGCTCGCGCCGACAACCAAAAGAAAATTTGCGGTTAACACGATCCGGGCTTTCGGATCACGCCAAATGTTCACCCTACGCTAGAAGCATCGTCCGAGGGAAATAGCCAACGGCAAATAGCCGAAATCTGCGATTGGCTATTTGCTATTGGTCTTCACCCTGGTAGCATGCAGATTCTATGGCAAAGGTCGTTCTCGGCAAAGGACTCGGCGCACTCATCAATACTCCAAAGCCGCCAAGTCTCGAACCAGGCGATCGCGTGGAAAGAATCGCGTTGGAAGAAATAGTCCCTAGTCCGCTGCAGCCGCGTAAAAACTTTCGGTCCGATCAGCTCCAGGAATTAGTCGATTCGATCCGGGAACACGGGATTATCCAACCGCTGATCGTTCGCCGGGTTAATGGCAAATGCGAATTGATCGCGGGTGAACGTCGCTGGCGGGCCGCGACCCAGCTCGGTTTGCACGAAGCACCGGTCATCATTCGAAACGCGTCCGATCAGGACGTGCTGGAATTGGCGCTGATTGAAAACCTGCAGCGGGAGGACCTCAATCCAATCGAAGAAGCCCAAGCCTACCGTCGGTTAGCGCAAGAGTTCTCGCTTAGGCAGGAAGATATTGCCCATCGGGTCGGCAAAAGTCGGTCGGTCGTTGCCAACTCGCTGCGGTTGCTCGATTTGCCTCATGAAGTCCAAAGCTACATTTCGCAAAACCGGCTAAGTGTGGGTCACGCCAAGGTCTTACTTACTTTGGAAAGCGCGCAGGAACAACTGCTGCTGGCCGAGCGGGCGATCCGCCAGAATGCAACGGTCAGAACGATCGAAAAACTTGTGGCCGATCAGCTCGCGCGCCATGGCTTAGCTCCGAGCGGCAAAGCCGGAGTCCGTCCCGCTCCTCCTTCGAAGCCAACGCTCGACCATGCGGTGACTCGACTAGAAAACCGCCTACGGGAAAAACTAGCCACGCATGTAACTATTCATCATCAGGAAAAACGAGGCCGAATCGAGATTCAATATTACGGCAACGACGACCTTGAACGCATCCTCGCGCTTTTCGGTGTGAAGGCTGAGTGACGCCGAATCATGCGGCCTTTCTCTGCGTATCGGCGCCGAGCATGCAGCAACATTCTTGGCGGCAAACTTGCCCTCGATATCGGACGGTGCGTCCGGCAGCTGCCGGCCGCCCGGGGACCTTCCAGCATGTACCGAGAAATCGAGCCCGGAAATCTGTTGCTGGCGCATCCGGGACCGTTCTCGTCTTTCTTGCTCTTTGCGGTTATCATCTTGTTTCTTTGTTCATGCGAAAAGAAACCCGAGACTGAAACGTCGAATCAATCTCCTGGTGCCGGTCAGACGCCCTCGTCGCCAACGCCACCCTTGCCTCCCCGTCGAAAAGCAATTTGGAACGATTTCAATGGCGAACGCGCTCTTGATACCGCACGGGCAATCCTTCGTTTCGGCCAGAGAATTTCGGGAACCGAACCGCTAAACCAGCTGCGTCCTTACATGATCGGGGAACTCAAGCGTTCCGGATGGCAAGCCGAGGAGCAACGATTTTCTGAGCAAAGCCCGGCTGGCCGCCAGATCGAGTTTTGCAGTCTGATCGCTCACTCTGCCCGGCTTCCGGTGATTCCTCCGCGGCTGATCGTCGTCGCGCATTTCGATACGATAGATCTGGGAATCGCTAGCGATGTAGGAGCTACTGACGGCGCAGCTAACACTGCGATTCTCATTGAGATCGCCCGGACCCTGGCGATTGATCCACGGTTAGCATCCCATATCGAATTGCTTTTTTTAGACGGTCATATGCCATTTCACCAGCTCGGCCCAAATGATGGGCTTTTTGGCAGCCGATTTTACACGCAAGCGCTACGCATCAATCAACACACCAAGGATGTGCGTGCCGCCATCTCGCTAGAAAACCTCGGAGAGCGCAATGCGACTCTTGCTTACCCGCCAAATTCCGATTCCGGACTGATTGACCAGTTCCGGAGCGCCGCGCAAGCGCTCGATATAAAACTGGAACCTGGCAGCCGTCCTCTTCTGCTAGATCATGTCCCTTTCCAGGAGACCGGCATTCCTGCGCTGGCACTGTTTGATGCTAATTCGCCGATTTTGAATACAGCGGATGACACCGGAGATCATCTCGGATCAGAAGCACTTGCGCAAGCAGGTTATCTCGTCCTTTATATCCTCTCCAAACAAATTACCGATCAGCGCTAATGGTTTCCAACCAATTGATTTTGTACGTAAAGCCCGGTTGTGCGTGGTGCCGAAAAGCAGAAAATTATCTGCGGGAACATGGTTACACCTATGAGTTGCTGGATGTGATCAGTGATCGCTCTGCATTCGCCGAGATGAAACGGCTTTCCGGACAGACCTATGCTCCCACTCTTGCTTTCCGTGATCTAATACTGGCGGATTTTGGTCCCGAAGAGCTCGAAGAATTTCTTCAACACCACCAAATATTACCTTAACCTCCTTTTTGCCCTCTTGTTTTTCTAAGATGTTTTCTTCATTTTTGCTCGTGCTCGGAGTCGTCGTGTTAGGTGCGGCATTCCGCTCCTACCACAACCCAATTTGCCAGCGACTGAGCGTCACCTGTTTTTTATCGGCTTCTTTTCTGATCGGATACTGGCCAACTGGAAGTTGGGCACTGGGATTCGCCGCCGTCTCTTTGTGGTTCCTTTTACCTTGGCTGGAGATTCTCACCCGAATCCGCCGGATGCGCCTGCCGCTCGATCGCTCTTTTCGCGAGAAAACGCCGCCCCGTGCTGAACTCTTTCCTCTTTTGGAAGATCTGACTGACGAAATGGAAAAAGAGGATTTTCAGCTGGCCGAAGATGTCGGTTATGACTCAGAAGTACAAGAGCAGTTCTTGCGACTCTTCCATCGTCCCTCTGACAATGTCCAAGCCGCCGTGTGTTTGGTGAATCAACGAGAACTGGCTTTTTACTACGTCAGTTTGATGACGCGCTCTCGCGACGGCCAGCTCTTCGTCACTTGGAACTATCCGTTTGCGTACTCGCTCAAATTCACCCCTAAGACCCGAGTCCGTCGCGTCCGGGCAACTATGACTACGCACGAAATGTGCGAGGCCCATCGCTCTCTGCTGAAAAAAGGGAGACTTCTTGACGGCGATATTCTTCCGGTTAGCCCGGAAGAGTCACGCGGACTTTTGGAACAAGATCTTAGAGCTCAGATCGATCACAACGTGAGATCCGGTCTCCTAAAACCGGTTGGCGCAAAGCAAGTCCGCTACACTTGGCGTGGGATGCTTTACCTTTGGTTCCAATTCCTGCTCGATTTCGTTCGCCTGTAGACACGGATCGCAGCCTGAATACAAGTCCGAAGCGTGAGCGCCTTTAACCTCTCTCCACTAAGCGGTGAAAGTTGGCTCCCAGGATTTTCTCCTTTTCTTCGGCAGTGAGTCCGGCACCAGCAATCTCTTCCAGAAACCGATCAAACGCCGGCTCTCTTATTTTCCGGGGATAGAGCAGCAACGGATAATCCGATCCGAACAGAATTCGATCAGCACCGATCAAATCGATGACTTGGCGAAAAACCCGCGCATCATAAAGCAGTGGAGAAGCCGCGGTGTCATACCAGACATTTTTCAGATATGGTCGGACCCGCGGGTTCAATTCATAGAACGGAATCCCGCCACCCCAATGGGCGAAGATGAATTTGGCGTCCGGAAATCGCTGCGCTAGCCGTAAGTAGCTTGGCAACGGTGTCGGCATTGTCACCGCTTCGTTCACTGTGAGAGGATCGGTTACGTGGAGATTAATCGGCAAATTTCGTTCGATAGCGATTCCGACGACCCGCTCCCAATACGGATCATCGAACATGAATCCTTGCGCTTGGGGTAGGATCTCACCAATCCCGCACAAACCAACATCCAAAGCACGCTGCAAAGCGTCGAGCGCCTCCTGTCCCGCCGCTGGCTGAACGGCTGCAAATGCCGACAAACGATCCGGACGTTCGCGAACCCATTCAATAAACCAGCCGTTTTGTTCGTTACAGGTTGATTGCTGCTCCCAATACCAGCCAAGCATGACACAACGCTCGATGCCGGCTCGATCCATATCAGCGATCAGCCGGGGAATGTCCGCCCATCCCTGTATCGTTGCACGCTTCGCCGGTGCTACCGATTCAGTCCACCACGGCTCACCGCGAGCAACGCCCCAAGCGATCGGATTCGCGAACACTTCGAGTGGATACATGTGGATATGGCAATCAATGATCGGGGCCATAGGAGTCGAATCGAATGACCAATAGCAAAGAGCAGATAGCAAATGAAGGCTAACCGAAATAGCTCCAGAGCACGCAAAGAATTCCCAGTTGCGAGTAACGACTTCCGAGATCCGGGTTCCAGTTCCTCGATCATGCGCGCAACGGTGATCCGCCAAACAACTACTCCACCTCGCAATCAGCGTATTTGCCGGGCTCGATCCAACGGGTTTCAGCACTATGATTCACGAAAGCAACGTCCCCTCCCACTTCGACGCCGGCGGGGAATTTCCAGGGCCCTTGAATTTTGAGCGAATGGCAACGAACCAAAGAAGGGACTCCGTCCTCAATGAGTTTCTCAAGGCGATCCACTAATTTATATTCGTCGGATAAACGGATGATCGGCGGATGTCCGTGGCGCTCTGGCCGAACCGTCAAACGCCATTGAGAATCTAGCTCGTAGGCATCGGAGCGTACCGCCAGGAGATCTCCGGTCGTTTTGACCGGTGCAAACCGCGATCGAGGAACTTCGATCGCTCCCGCGCCAGCAAAGCATTCGATTGCAGCTCCCATCGCAGTCTCAAGTTGATAGACCTTTGGCGAAGTCTTATCCCGAGGATCGATATTCTTTTGGTTCCGAATCATCGGCAGCGGAATAAAGCCATTGCAAACGGCGAGCGCATCGCGAAGGGCATCGAGTCGAATCCAGAGATTGTTGGTGTTAAAGAAACGGTGCCGCTTGATATCCTGAAAAGCACTCTCATCTTCCTCTCGACATTGCGCAGATTCACGCAAGAGGAGACGCCCATCCCGGTTCCTTTTGGCCAGATGCCCCCCCTTGCGATCGGCTGCGGTTCTTCGAGTCACTTCCATCAGGAATGGCGCTCCAGAATCTGCAAAGTAATGCAAAATCCGTAGATCAAGCGTGGCGCCGAGATTGTCGGAATTCGAAACGAAGAGAAACTTCTTGCCGTTGCTCAGCAACGATTTGAGAAGACCTGAACCAAGCAGCGAAGGGTAGATGTCTCCGTGTCCCGGAGGACACCATTCCAATTGCGGATTTCTCGGCCAGCTTGTCGGCAGCAGGGTCTTTGCATTGATCTTGGGCGCCTTGCTCTGCAGAAGCTCCATCGCCGCCGGATCGCCCAGCTCCGGATAATGGGTCAGCGCGGCCTTGGTTGCGGCGCTCGTGTTGAAGCTGTTCATGAAATAGAGTCCCAGCCCGGCCGAATGTTCGGAACGCGTTTGCAGAAATTGGCGAACGATTACATCCAAAAATGTGATCCCCGGACGAACGGCTAGCAGGCTCTTTGCGCCTTCCAGACCCATGCTGGTTCCCAGGCCACCGTTCAGTTTGCAGATAACGGTCGCAGCCAATAACTCGCTGGGAAAACCGGATGCCGGTACATCATCCGGGCGAGGGAGCTGTTCTATGGTCGAAATCGAATCCTCGGGAATCAATCCGGTGTCGCGCTCAAGCAGTTTACGATATTGAAAGAGAAAAGCATCGATGGCGGCTGCGCTGATCCCCGCCTCCCGCATCTTGCCTTCCACGAGCTTTGGTCCGTCGGTCTTATCCATGATAAGGTATTTGTGACTAAAGCGGCTTCTACCTACTTGGCTAGCGATTTGTCCCCGGCAAGCTTTTCCTATCGACAAGCCCCCACTCCATCGTACGGGTACGGTGAGTATGAATAAGATGCGGGTATGGACGGGGTTACCTTATCCCTTGGGAGCGACATGGACTGGGACCGGTGTCAACTTCGCTATCTACTCTGAAAACGCGACGGGAATCGATCTTTGCCTCTTCGATGAGCCGGAAGCGGACCGGGAGAACGTCCGAATCCGTTTTCGAGAAAAGACCGACCATGTCTGGCATCTGTTTCTGCCGGATGCTCAGCCTGGCCAACTCTACGGCTATCGAGTGTACGGGCCGTACGCACCGCAGGAAGGTCACCGATTTAATGCCTCCAAAGTCGTTATCGATCCATACGCCCGAGCAATTGCGGGAAAAGTACTTTGGGGACCGGAAATGTTCGCCTACCCCCTGGGCGGTCCCGCTGAAGATCTGAAACGCGACTACCAGGACAATGTGGCTCTGATGCCGAAATGTGTCGTGGTTGATCCGGCGTTTGACTGGAAGGATGACCAACCCCTTCGCATCCCGCTCGCGGATTCGGTCATTTACGAGGTGCACGTCGCCGGATTCACCAAGCTTTGGGAGATAGTCCCAAAAGAAATCCGCGGCAGCTACTCCGGGATCTGCTCACCGGCGGCCATCGATTATTTGAAAAGGCTGGGGATAACGGCAGTCGAATTGCTGCCGATCCACGAACATTGTGATGACGGCTTTCTGCTAGACCGGGGAGTCTCAAATTACTGGGGATATAACACCCTCGGGTATTTCGCGCCGGAAAGTAGCTATGCCAGCGGAGGAGTCACCGGTGAACAGGTAAACGAGTTCAAATCGATGGTGAGAGAGCTCCATCGAGCAGGGATCGAAGTAATTCTCGACGTCGTCTACAACCACACCGCCGAAGGCAACCACCTCGGCCCAGCCCTCTGTTTTAAAGGCATCGACAACGCGGCCTACTACCGCCTGGTGAGTGGCAACCGACGGTACTATATGGATTATACCGGGTGCGGGAATACGGCAAATACGCAAAACCCTCGGGTTTTGCAACTCATCATGGACAGCCTACGCTATTGGGTGAACGACATGCACGTGGACGGGTTTCGTTTCGATCTCGCCACGACCCTGGGACGCGAAGATCATCTCTTCTCCCGTAATTCGGCGTTTTTCGACATCCTGCTGCAGGACCCGCTTTTATCTCAGGTCAAGCTCATCAGTGAGCCATGGGACGTGGGAGAAGGAGGATACATGGTAGGCGGGTTTCCAGTTCCCTGGTCCGAGTGGAATGGCAAATATCGCGATTGCGTGCGTCGCTACTGGAAAGGAGACGATGGCACCCTTGCTGAGCTCGGATACCGCATCACCGGAAGTCCGGACCTGTACGAGCACCAAGGTAAAAGGCCCTATGCCAGCATCAATTTCGTCACCTCCCACGACGGCTTTACGCTCAACGACCTCGTGAGCTATAACGAGAAACACAATGAAGCGAACGGCGAGGGAAACCAGGATGGCGATAATAATAACAATTCATGGAACTGCGGCACCGAAGGGCCGACTGACGATCAAGAAGTTAAGAACCTGCGAGAGCGTCAGAAACGAAATTTCTTAGTGACGCTCTTCCTGTCGCAGGGTGTGCCGATGATTACTGGTGGCGACGAGTTTGGTCGAACGCAGCAGGGCAACAACAACGCCTATTGCCAAGACAACGAGATATCTTGGTTCAATTGGGACTGGACCCCGGAACAGGAGGCACTCTTTGAGTTCACTCGCGAACTTGCCGGATTCCGCCGGAGCCATTCCGTCTTTCGCCGGACCAAATATTTTGGCGGGAAAAGAATTCGCGGGTCAGATGTGAAGGATATTACCTGGCTGAGTCCCCACGGGGCCGAAATGAAGGAATCAGATTGGACAAACGGGTTCTCCAAGTGCCTCGGTATGCTCGTCAGTGGATCGACTCGAGATGTGCGCGATCGTGAGGGCGAGCCAATCCATGACGACACCTATTTACTTTTGATGAATGCTCATTTCGAACCATTGACTTTTATCTTGCCGGGACGCGACGAAATTCGATGGCAGACCGTGATCGATACGACGGTGCCGACCGGATTTTTGGCGCAAATCGAAATCACTCCGGCCGGTGAGGAGATTGAATTGACCGAACGCAGTCTCCGTCTGCTGAGACTCTCCGAGGGCGAAGAGCCATTTGCACACGAAGAATCGAAGAGCACGCGCGAAGGAAGGATACCTTCCAAAACTCCGACCAAACGGGAAACCTGAAAGACGGAAGATGAAAAAAAGAGCTTACTCCCAAGGCGCCGAGTTGATCGGGACCGGCGTTTCGTTCCGGACTTGGGCCAGCGGCAAATCGAGGGTCGAGTTGGTCATGATGGATGACTCCGGCACTCCATCGCAGGAGCTTCCGATGAGCAAGGACGCTGAGGGGTACTATCACGTAGAAAATCCGGAAGCTTCGGCCGGCATGCTCTACAAATACCGCCTCGACGGTCGCCTGTTGCCTGATCCTGCCTCTCGATTTCAGCCGCAAGGCGTACATGGTCCTTCCCAGATCATCGATCCTTGGACTTTTCGTTGGACCGATAGCGGACGGCGTCGGCCCGACATCGACGATTGGGTGATCTACGAATTGCACGTCGGGACGTTCACGCCGCAAGGCGCTTACCGGGCCGTGATCGATCATTTTGAACATCTGGTCCGGCTCGGAGTAACCATCATCGAGCTAATGCCGATTGCAGATTTTCCAGGAAAAAGGAACTGGGGTTACGATGGCGTGAATCTCTACGCTCCTTGCCATTCGTATGGTACACCTGATGATCTCCGTCATTTCATTAATTCTGCGCATCAAGCCGGACTGGCAGTTGTGCTGGACGCTGTCTACAACCACCTTGGCCCAGACGGAAATTATCTCGGCGATTACTCGCCCAACTACTTCAACGCCAAACACGATACCCCTTGGGGTGCCGCATTCAATTTTGATGCAGACGATTCCGGGGTGGTCCGCCGGCTCTTTGTTGAAAACGCGATCTACTGGCTCGAGGAATTTCATTTTGACGGCTTTCGCTTAGACGCTACCCAGGCTATCCCGGATGATTCCGCCAAACATCTGATCCAAGAGATTACCGAGGAAACGCAGAAGCGCGGCGGCTGGATCATCTGTGAGGATCCGCGCAATGACCGTCGAATCGTGACTTCCCGTGAAAAAGGTGGATATGGTTGCGACGCGGTTTGGGCCGATGATTTCCACCATGTGGTTCGCGTGCAGATGACCGGCGAAAAAGAAGGCTATCTTGGATACTTCCAAGGTACACCGGAGGAATTGCTGCGGACGATGCGGGAAGGTTGGCTTTTCACTGGCCAAATTCAAAAAGATGGGATCCCACGTGGCACCCCTGGTGCAGATATCCCGCCGCAGCATTTCGTGCATTGCATTTCGAACCACGACCAAGTGGGTAATCGAGCGTTCGGGGATCGGCTCCACCAGGTTATCAGTCCGGAAGCTTACCGCGCCGCGTCGGCCTTACTGCTCTTGTCGCCATACACGCCGATGCTTTTTATGGGTCAGGAATGGGGCTGTTCATCACCATTCAATTATTTCACCGACCATGAGCCCCAACTCGGGCACAACGTCACGGAAGGAAGAAGAAAAGAGTTCGAACAATTCTCCGCGTTTCGTGATCCCCAGAGCCGGCGGAAAATTCCTGATCCGCAAGCAGACCAGACGTTTTTCAAATCAAAGCTAACCTGGCAGGACCTGGACAACCCGGAACACGTCCGGCTCTTAAATCTCTATCATGATCTGATTCGATTCCGCCGGACAAAATTGACAGAACGTCGGCGAGGCACTTGGCAAGTTGAGCTAGCCGCTCCGTTTACGATTGCGCTACGCTACCACAACACGGCCGGCAACGCCGGCGTACTGGTCCTGATCCAGCTAGTCCCTGCCCAAACCACCATCGACGCGGACACCGCGGTTCTGCGCCCGCGTAAACGAGCCGGCTGGCAATTTGCGCTGTCCTCGAACCAGCCAATCTACGGAGGCGAACAACCCGGTTTGTACGACCCCCACAAAAAAGAGTTTTCGCTCATTCAACCCGAGGCGATCGTCTTCTTAGAGGAAGGCGAATTCCGACCACAGCCGTAAGCGAAAATGGCATCTCAACCACGCATTCCAACAGCGACCTACCGATTGCAACTCAATCGGAATTTCACGTTAAACCAAGCTAGCGAAATCATCCCTTACCTGGATCAACTGGGTATCAGTGACATCTATAGCTCGCCTTTTTATCGTTCACGCTCGGACAGCGCTCACGGGTATGATGTGACCAATCACAATGAATTGAATCCAGCGATCGGTACGCTCGAAGATTTTGCCGGTTTTACGACCAAGCTCAAAGAGCACGGTTTGGGTCACATCACCGATTTTGTTCCCAACCATATGGGCATCATTGACCCGAGCAATGAATGGTGGATGGATGTTCTCGAAAATGGCCCGAGCTCAGCCTACGCGCCGTTCTTTGATATCGATTGGGATCCGATCAAAGAGAACCTGCGTAACAAAGTTTTGCTTCCGGTCCTGGGCGATCAGTACGGGAAGGTCCTGGAACGCGGTGAGTTTCATCTGGAGTTTCGCGATGGCGCTTTTTTTGTCACCTATTACGATTTTGTCTTCCCAATCAACCCGCGCACTTATCCACAAATTCTCCGGATCACGCTCGATAAATTAGGGCGGTACAGCGACGAAGACATGTATTTCGAATTGGAAAGCATTCTTTCTTCGCTGGAACATCTGCCGCCGCGCTCGGACACGACCGAGGACAAAGTGCGTGAGCGCGCCCGCGAAAAGGAAGTTGTTAAGCGGCGGATCGCTCGGCTTTGTGCCGAGTTCCCTCAGGTCGGTGACGGGATCGAAGGAGCTCTCAATCACCTCGAAGGCCGAGTCGGCCATCCGCGATCTTTCGACGACTTGCACGAGTTGTTGAGCGCGCAAGCCTATCGACTTAGCTACTGGCGAGTCGCTGCCGAGGAAATCAATTATCGGCGATTTTTCGATGTGAATGAGTTGGCCGCAATTCGGGTCGAGAATCCAAAGGTCTTTGCGACGATCCATCAATGGCTCTTCCAAATGATGAACGATGGCACCGTCACCGGCGTTCGCATCGATCACATTGATGGACTGCATGATCCCAAAGAATACTTAGAAGCGCTGCAACGCCGTTCACTTTCTGATTTCGACGCCGACGGTGAACCGGAAAATCCGGATAAGCGCTTCTATCTGATCGTAGAAAAAATCCTTTCCGAAGAAGAAAGATTGCGCACCGATTGGCCAGTACACGGCACTACCGGTTACGATTTCGCATCGGACGTCACCCAACTACTCGTGGACGCCAGCCATGCGGATCGTTTCTCGCGGATCTATCGGGATTTTATCGACCGCTACGTCCACTTCGAATCGTTAATGTACGAGAAGAAGAAACTGGTGATGGATGTCACTTTGTCCAGCGACGTAGAGTCTTTGGGACATCTTCTGAGTGGGTTGGCGGAACGGGACCGCATGCATCGCGATTTTACTCTCGATTCCCTCAGCGGTGTCGTCCGAGAGTTAATCGCTTGTTTTCCGGTTTACCGGACCTATATCGATGCCGAAAACGGTGTCTCGGAAACCGATCGGCTGGTTATTCTTCGGGCGGTTCGAGCCGCCAAGCGACGAAACGCCGCGATCGACGCTTCCATTTTCGATTTCCTTCGCAGTGTTCTGCTGCTCGAGCCGTTTGAGGGCGTTGATCCGACTTTTCGATCACTGCAACTAGATTTTGTTTACAAATTCCAGAAGTGCACCGGACCGATCATGGCGAAAGGGCTGGAAGACACCGCGTTTTACATCTTCAACCGTTTGACCGCATTGAACGAAGTCGGCGGTAATCCGAAACAATTTGGAATCTCGACTGAGCATTTCCATGAGCGCAATCGACTTCGCTTCGCGGAGACTCCCCATACCTTTCTTACGCTGACAACGCACGACACCAAGCGAAGCGAGGATGTGCGGGCACGCATTGCCGTGCTCAGCGAATTACCGGGCGAATGGGAGACCTGGCTGAAGAGATGGCGCAAATTGACCTCCCACGCTCGAACTGATCTGGAGGGCGAGACGGCTCCAAGCGCCAACGAGGAATATCTCTACTATCAGACCCTGCTGGGGACATGGCCGGTTGACCAAGCCCAAGAACACGATGCGTACGTCTCGCGTATTCAGCGCTATATGCTGAAAGCGATCAAAGAAGCGAAGGTGAACAGTAGTTGGATTCAACCAAACGAAGACTGGGAGAACGCCGTCAGGCATTACGTCGAAGAGACTTTGAAACCACAGGGTCCACTCTGTTCTTCTTTACTCCCGGCGGCCGAGAAAGTTGCCTGGCACGGAATGCTCAATTCGCTCACTCAAACAATTCTCAAATTGACCTGCCCAGGGGTCCCCGATTTCTATCAGGGGTCGGAACTGTGGGATTTGCGGCTCGTAGATCCGGACAACCGAGACCCGGTCGATTATGCCGCTCGCGAAATGGGTCTGGCCCGAATCGAAGAGAGTGACATTTCCTCTTTGATCAAGGAATGGAAAGATGGCTTGATCAAACTCGCAATTATCCGTCTTCTATTACAGCTCCGCCAGCGGGAGCCGAGGCTTTTCCAATCTGGCATCTATTCCTCGCTCTACGCGACCGGAAGCAAGAAAGATTGCTGCGTCGCCTTTCATCGCCGGCTCGAAGAAAAATCGGTATTGGTCATCGTACCGCGTCTAACCACGAAACTCGGTCAACCGGGTGAATCCCTGGATTGGGGTGACACCCAACTGCTGATCGATGAATCGCTGCCCGAAATGCAAGACCTGTTCGGCAAGCGTATATTCAAAAAAGGCGCTGACCAGATTCCGCTCCAGAGCCTGGGCAACTTGCCTTTCGCGGTTTTTCATACGTAGGACGGCAAGAGATCGCCAGTAGCGGTCGCGCTGGAACGTAAGTTCGGCAGGAGGGGATCCTGGCGTCGGCGTTTGGCGCTGTCGGCGTTCCCGACGTTATCAGCGTTCCATCAATCCTTCTCCTCGCGTTTAGCGCCTAAATCGACTAAACGCTGATACTGCAGGAGATGCCATGCAGCCTAAGGTCTTTATCAGCCATTCCACCAAGGACAAGGCGATAGCAGACGCGATTTGCCATCAGCTCGAGTCCGAGGGAATCAAATGCTGGATCGCTCCTCGTGATATCGAACCCGGATCCAAGTGGACCGAAGCGATTATGCACGGCACCGAAAAATGCCGCGCCTTTATCCTTGTAGTCTCCGCCAACGCCAATGACTCGGAGCACGTCCAGCGTGAAGTTGCCAAAGCGTTTTCGCTTAATTTGGCAGTCATTCCTTTCCGCTGTGAAGCGGCGATTCCCAATCATAGCCTCGGTTATTTCCTGCAGACGGTTCAGTGGCTTAACGCAGTCGATCCACCCTTGCAGAAGCACCTCGACGTTTTGGCCGAGCGGGTGAAACAGCTGCCGGCCGGTGAGCCAGCCCCTCTCCCGGCCGCGACGGCGATTATTCCGGATAGAAAAACTCAACCGAAACAGTTGGCATTATCGAAGCGAGTGTTTTGGTTCGGTGGAGTGAGTCTGGTTGCCGCAGCTATCGTAATAGCGACAGCAGTTTGAGTGTTCACAACTCGGAACCAGAGGGCGCAGCAACCATCGGTGAGTGGCGTGGTCACCGCCATGCCGGGAAAGAGCGTCGCTGTGCTGCCCTTTGAGAGTCTGAGTGACGACACCGCGCCTTCACCATTCACCAATCACCTTCTCCCCGGCGTTGTCGGCGTTCCCATCCGGCATTACTATTTCCAATATTGAGTAATGGCGACTGCCGACAAACGCGAACTTTTTCCCTGGATGAACTCTGTCCGCGAAGCGTTAGCCGCCTATCCGCGGGATCATAACTATCTCATTGGAATCTCCGGCGGACTTGATTCTCGTGTGCTGCTGGAACTGTTGCAGCAGCTCGGTTTTTCTGGACTGGTGGTTTGTCATCTCAACCATGACCTTCGCGGATCAGCCAGTCGCGAGGATGCAGAGTTCGTGGAGCGTCTAGCGATGCGGCTGAAGCTTCCCTGTTTTTCTAAGACGATTAAAACCTGGCCAAAGAAGAGTTCAATTGAAACAGCGGCCCGGCTAGCTCGGCATCGTCTTTTTTGCGATGCGGCTAAAGAATTTAAAACGAATCGCATTTTCCTGGCCCATCATGCCGATGATTTGGTCGAGACGTTTCTTTTCAATATTCTTCGCGGCACCGGGTCATTGGGAAACGCTGCGATCGAATTGGACACCACTCTTCAAGTGGACGGACAATTGCTGTCAATCGTGCGGCCTTTGCTGAGCGTGTGGAAAGTGGAGTTGCGAGAATTTGCGAAACGAAACCGCCTGCTATTCCGCGAAGACGCCACTAATGCCGAGTCGCGGCATACCAGGAATCGCATTCGGAACCTATTAATTCCGGAAATCGAAACCATCCTTGGACGTCCAGTGAAGCATAATTTGTTTCGGCTTAGCCAGGTCGCCCGAGAAGAAGAGAAGCTGTTGGCAGACATTACCCCAAGGATCTGGGAGAACGAATCGATTTCGGTCCGCGAGATCGGCGGGCTTCCCGTAGCCCTTCAACGAAGAGTCATTCACTGTTGGTTAAACCACCTCAAAGTTGCAGACGTCGGATTTGAAGAGATCGAGGCAGTGCGAGCGTTAATTGAGCGCGAGAAACCAGCGAAAACGAATTTACCTCAGGACCAGTTCTGCCGTCGCAAAGAAGGCCGGCTCTTTCTGGAGCGAAGACGGAATCGCGAATGAGTAGCCGCAAAAGAACTCTTGCGCGGTTTTTGCGATCTTTGCATTCTTTTGCGGCTATTCTGGATAAAGTGGTCTCTCCTCAATCATGAATAGCGAAGCACTTCAATTCCTCTTCCATTTGCTCAACACTCCAAGTCCGACCGGGTTTGAAGCTGAAGGCCAGAAAGTCTGGTTAAACTATCTGAGTCGATTCAGCGATGCGGTCGATAATGACGCGTATGGAAATGCCTGGGCAACCCTGAAGGGAGAAGAGGAATCGCTTACGGTAATGTTGGAAGCCCACGCGGACGAAATCGGTTTTATGGTTCAAAACATCACCGACGAAGGGTTCATCTATTTCACCCGTATCGGTGGGAGTGATCGAGCAATCGCTCGGGGTAAACGGATCAAGATCCTGGGTAGCAAAGGGCCGGTGCTTGGTGTGATCGGAAACACCGCGATTCACCTTCGCGACAAAGATGACGATAAGGTCCCGGAGATACACCAGCTTTACGTAGACATCGGTGCTAATTCTCGAAAACAAGTGGAAGAACGGGGGATTCGCCCGGGTCATCCGGCGGTGTACACCGATTCTGCTGAAGAATTGGTACCGGGGAAGATTGTTGGACGCGCCATCGATAATCGCATCGGCGGCTTCGTCATCGGCCAAGTTTTCGCCAATCTTTCCTCCCTGCCGGCCAGGTGCGGAGCCACGGTCTACGGTCTTAATGCGGTTCAGGAAGAGATCGGCGGTTTTGGCGCGCGTATGGCCGCGTTTCGCCTCGAGCCTAGTGTGGCTATCATTCTCGACGTCACTCACGCCACTGATTCCCCGGGTATCGACCGCAACAAACACGGATCAGTGAAATTGGGAGCGGGCCCTTCCCTGACTCACGGTACTTCCAACCATCCTTTACTAGTCGAGCGTCTGATCGCCGTTGCGAAAGAACTGGAGATTCCGATTCAACACGAAGCATCCTCTCGCACAACGGGCACCGATACCGATCTGATCTTCCAATCGAAACGTGGCATTCCTAGCGCCCTCATTTCCATCCCGATGCGGTACATGCATTCGACCGTGGAGACAATCGATCTACAAGATGTAGAGCGTTGTATCCAACTATTGACCGGGTTTGTGACTCGTCTCACGGACAGCGCAGACTTTCATCAGAAATTTGGTGAGTGATGGAGCGTTACAGCGATGGAGCGTCGGACTGTGGGAGCGTTGGGGTGTGGTTCTCTGATTGTGTACCGAAGCTCGTGACGCGGTCTTCGCCTCTCTGGATTCCTTATTTATATGCCAAGTTTGCTGGCGGAAGCGGTTCAAAAAGAAGGCGGCAAGATCCGCTTTGACCGGTTCATGGAATTGGCGCTCTTCGACCCAATCCACGGCTATTACTCGGCCCAGATGCAAACAATCGGTGACCGTGGTGATTTCTCGACCGCTGCTACATTAGACGATTCGCTTGGACGAGCAGTCGCCCGTTGGATTCGCGCTGAAGCCAAGGCACTGCGATCACCTAATCTAACAATAATAGAAATAGGGCCGGGAACCGGCCGACTCGCGCATACTATTCTGCGGCGATTTCGACCATGGGAAAATATTCGTTATTACATCGTTGATGTGGGCGCCCGAAACCTGCCCTCACATCGGATCAAACAGTTTAAGTCGGTAACAGAAGCGCTTAGCGGCGCGGGTGGTGTAGCAATCCTTTTCTCGAACGAATTAGTCGATGCGTTTCCGTGCCGCCGATTTGTCCGAACTGAATCAGGCTGGGATGAGATCTGGATTGAGTTGCAGGAAGGCCGATGGCAGGAACGCACCATACCAGCTCAGACCTATCCTGAAAGCAGTGCGTCATCTCCAACCTTCGCGATTGGGCAAAGCGTGGAGATTCACGAAAGCTATCACTCCTGGCTAAAGGAGCTTTCTTCTTCACTACGGAAAGGCACCCTTCTCACGATCGATTACGGTGGTTCTGCCGCTGAGATTTATCGCGGTAAACGAAGCGGAACTCTCCGCGCTTTTTTTCAACATCAGCGACTCGAAGGAATGGAGATCTATCGGCGACCTGGACGCCAGGACCTGACCGCTGACGCGAATTTCGACGATTTACGCTCCTGGGGTCATACGCTCGGTTTTGACGAGATCGCCTATGTCACCCAACGAGACTTTATCGAAAGATGGTATCCGGAAGCTCTCGAGCGAGACAACGCTGCGACACGTTTCGTTTTGGATCCGGCCGGCGCCGGCACAGCGTTCAAGGTTCTGCACCAGCGCAGGGTGGCGCTGGGCTCAACTGACCCGAACGCCCATAACAGATGACAAACGGCGAATGAAAAAAAGCACGATACGACGTCGCTCTTTTTGTCATTTGTCATTTGTCATTTGTCATCGGGCGAGGCTCAGCCGAGCCCGTTCCGCTTACCCCAAGAACGGGATCGGCCGATTGGTAGAACGTAGAAAGATGAGAAACACGCCAACGGTGAAAAATAGGGCGATGGGAATCCAGGCCGCGGCAATCGGGGGAATTCTTGCGCCCGCCCCGAGGGCCATGCAGATATTACCGGCCGCGAAAAGCGCAATAAACAATAACAGCCCGCCGGCAACCCCTCCGAGAGCACCGCGTCGAGAAAACACTACACACATCGGACTGGCCACCAAGATTACGACCAACGAGTTCCAGGGCAGGGCAAAGCGATACCAGAACTGAGATTTATAATCGGCCAACGCTGTCGCCGGAAAATCTGCGTTGATCCTCAGATACTGTCGCAGCTCGGGAACGGTCATCATCTTTCCTTTCAAAGCCGAGCTCCCGATCTGCCACGGGGTTTCATTCCAGCCCGTAACCTCCTTTCGGTCGAAAAATTCTTCGTCGGTCACATTACCGTCCGGGTCGATCTGAGAAACCTTGCCGTTGTAAAAGATCCAAGCGCCATTCGAACGATTGTGCGAAGCCGAATCAGCGTAAGTAATTGCAACAATCGTCTCCTTGGAGTCCTGTTGCGTAACCTCAATACCCTTCATGTCCTGGCTCTTGGTATTGAGGTGCTGAACGAACCAGATCCGATGCTCGGGCCGATTCACAAAAATATGGCCATCAAGCAGCGTGGTCTTGGAGTGACCTTTGGAAATCTCATCGATCATGTAGTTGTTGGCGTAGTACCCCTTGGGCGCGAGTTCGAAATTAAGGTAAGTGGCAAGTCCGGTCAGGAGTATTCCGATCAGAAAAAGTGGCCAAAGTACCCGCGGCACACTTCGCCCTGCACTCAGCATTGAGATGATTTCGTTGCGCCGCGACATGCGAGTCAGCACATACAAAAGACCGAGTAAGACACACAGCGGCAGAAAGTTCACTATCATGAAGGGGGACTGAACGAGGTAAAAAAGGGCGATGAGATTAGCCGGAATATGAGCATCTACAAAATTGGGGCCGTTGACACCCAGATCATAAACCAGCCAAATCCCAAGCATCCCAAAGAGCGCATAAGAGAAAGGAACCAAAAAGCTTTTGAGAAGATAACGATCAAAGATTCCGAACACGCGCCAAGATAAACAAGGCAGATCGGGAGTCCAGTGCCGGGAATAACGCCGGAAATAACGCCGGTATCGCCGGGAACGCCGACAGCGCGGAATTCCGCGATCCGCAGTCCGCAATTCTTCAAATGTTCGCCTCGGCGCAAGCGTTGACAACCCCTCCTGCCTTTATTATCGACTAACCCATACTAGCTTGTTTTGTGTGGAGGAAGGAAACCGGCCAAAAGACTTGTTGTCGGCTTTTCAATTCGTTCCCGGCGATACCAGCGTTGGCTGCCGTCTCCCGGCTTCTAGATTCCAAATTCTAAATTCTGGCTTCTAGATTCCCGCTCCCCCTTCAACTACACTCTCCCAAGTGATCGCGCTAAAGGACGATTTTGATAATGACTTGACCGAGTCGGTACGGACCATTTTCGGAAAAACCGGTCCTTTTGCGACCGAAGAAACATTTGAGTACCGGCCGCAGCAACAGCAAATGGCATCGGCGGTTGCTCAAGCTTTGAGTGAGGCTCGTTCGTTGGTGGTCGAAGCAGGTACGGGAGTCGGCAAATCGTTGGCCTACCTCGTTCCCTCGATTCTATTTGCTCTGGAAAATCGGCGTAAGGCAATCATCTCCACCCACACTATCAATCTCCAGGAGCAGCTTCTGCATAAGGACATTCCAGCTGCCAGGAAAGCGATCAAAGAACCATTCGAGGCAGCTCTGCTCAAAGGGCGACAAAATTATCTCTGCCCGAGTCGCCTCGATCGCGCCCTTCAGGGTGGCGAAGACCTTTTCACTTCGACTGACCGGGAGGAATTGCTGCGGATCAAAGCCTGGAGCCAGAGAACAACGGAGGGGACCTTGAGCGACCTCGAAGTCGAGCCCGATTCGGAACTCTGGCTGCAGATCTGCAGCGAGCCCCACATCTGTACTCCGAAAAGCTGCGGAGCCGACGGACGTTGCTTTTATCAAAACGCGCGAAAGCAATTGTTGACAGCCGATATCGTGGTCGTGAATCACACGCTGTTCTTCGTGGCACTGGAGAGCGTCGGTGACCTGGAAAGTCGTACCGCCGGGTATCTGTTTCCGCATGACTTCGTAGTGTTCGATGAGGCGCACACCCTCGAGTCGGTGGCGGCTCGCCAAATCGGAATCGGAATCTCGCAGTATGGGTTGCGCCAAGCGTTGCACCGGCTCTATAACCCAAAGACTCAGAAAGGCCTCTTTACGCTGCTTCGCGAAGGCGAGGCGGTAAAGGAAACGGCGGAAGCGCTTGAAACGGCGAACCGCTTTTTTGATCAGGTGGAGGGGGCGGTCAGCTTTCAAAAGGGACGTGAGTTTCGCGTTCGCCAACCAGAGCTGGTGCCCGACACGATCAGTATGGCTCTCGCTCGAGTGCAAACCGCTATCATTTCCAGCGTGAAGGCGACGGATGACGATCGGCTCAAAAGCGAGCTCCAAGATATCGGTCGGCGCATTCGAGATGCTCGATTCGGAATTGGCGACTTCCTCCGCCAGACGCCGGAAAACCACGTATATTGGGTTGAACGCACCGGAAGGACTGGACAATACCTTTCACTCAACGCGGCTCCAGTAGATATGTCTGCTGCTTTGCAGCGTTTGTTGTTCGCAGAAGAGCGTCTTTGCATCATGACCAGCGCCACTCTTTCGGTCGGGAGTCCGGACCTTTCGTATTTTCGGAATCGAGTTGGAGCAATGGAGGTGGAAGCGCTGCAGATCGGGAGCCCATTCGACTTTGAACGCCAGATGAAGCTCTTCGTCGTAAAGAAAATGCCCGATCCGCGCGACCGCCGGTATGAGGAAGCACTCGAGCATTGGATCTGGCATTTTCTGGAACGAAGTGAAGGTCGCGCCTTTGTCTTGTTTACCAGTTACAAAACGCTCTCCAACCTTGCGGAGCGGATGGAAACCCGGCTCCGTCAGCGGTACAGTTTTTTTGCCCAAGGACAGGGTCTTTCTCGCACTCGCATGCTGAACGAATTCAAGAGCGCAAAGGACGGCGTCCTGTTTGGAACCGACAGTTTTTGGACCGGCGTGGACGTTCCCGGAGAAGCGCTCTCAAACGTTATTATTACTCGTTTACCGTTCGCGGTTCCAGATCACCCGCTGATCGAGGCCCGGCTGGAATACATCGAAGCAAACGGCGGGGATCCCTTCTCCGAGTACTCTCTGCCCGAAGCAGTACTGAAGCTGCGCCAGGGAGTCGGCCGCCTTATTCGAACAAAGACTGACACCGGAATGGTCGTTATTCTCGATAATCGAATTCTTGCCAAAACTTACGGTCGCGCCTTTTTGCAAGCGCTACCCGA
>DATNNZ010000300.1:0-3600 GCA_035601575.1 Chthoniobacterales bacterium | reverse complement strand
CAAGGAGTTGGCCGACCTGCATTACCTGCTCGACCGCGTGGGTAATAAGCGGCCCGTGTTGGTTAACGATTTGCAAACCGCCAAATACATTTCCGAATACCAGAAATTCGATACCGACTGCAGGAATGCCAATCTGAAGGTGGATCGCACCGAGCGAGAAATGAACCGGAACAAGCAGCTGCTGGCCAACAAGGTAGTGGCAGCGCGAGATTTTGAGGAAGCTTGCTACCAAGCTAACGCCGCTCGAGTTGACCGCGAAGCGGTTAATCAGGAGACGCTAGCCCGTTGGCAGGCCGATAGAGTGCAGAAACAGACTGACCTTGAGCATCTTGAGACCGAAGCGCGCCAGCTGGCAGAGGAACGGAACCTGTACTCGGTCATAGCTCCATTGGATGGCACGGTCATTGGCTGGGAAGGAGTTGTCGAGGGTAGTTACGTGCAGAGCGGTCAACGGATTGGTGATATTTCGCCGACGGGCGATTTCGTAATCGACGTTTCGGTACCCCCGAAGGACATTGGACGGATTTCTATCGGGCAGTCAGTAAATATACAGGTAGACGCCTACCCATATACCATTTGGGGACTACTTCCCGGCCAAGTGATGAGGATTTCAGCTGATTACGTTCAGGAAGCTGAGAGCAACGGTGCCTTCAGAGTGATAGTACAACCCGAGCGAGACTATTTGCGGACGCGTGAGGGGCTCACCGGTTCTCTCAAAAAGGGAATGACTACAAACGCGCGTTTCTTCGTAGCGCGCCGCAGTCTGTGGGAACTTGTTTACGAGAGCATGGACAACCTTTTCAATCCTGCGCTGAAAAATGATTCTTTGCCACCCGATCATCCCAAGTAAAACTCTGCCGGAGTTGTCAGCGAATCGTTGTCGCACCCGCGCCTTTGCCGGTAGCCTCTTCGTCTCTGTAAGCGCATCATGAAATCGGTCAAACAACGCGATTGGTCCGATTGTGGAGTCGCTTGTCTTGCCGCCATCGCGAGCCACTATGATATGCGATTATCGGTTGCCCAGATCCGGCAGTTAACCGGTACGGATCAAAGCGGTACATCGATCTTCGGTCTGGTCCAGGCATCGAAACAACTTGGATTTATCGCCAAAGCGGTTAAGGCGCAAACCGACGAGTTGTCGGGGATCGCTTTTCCAGCAATCGCTCACGTTCTCCTCCGGGGAAAGCACTTCCACTATGTAGTTGTGCTCAAAATAAAGAAAAGCCGAGTTACCCTCATGGATCCGGCTACGGGGCGTTTCTCGAGATATCCAATTCAGCAGTTCCAACAGATGTGGACCGGAGTCCTGGTGCTGATGGCACCAGGAATGTCTTTTCAGCCGTCCGATCAGCGGAGTAGCCGATTCGCTTGGTACTTTCAATTACTCAAGCCGCACCGATCAGCATTGGTCCAGGCTCTTTTCGGCGCGGTTCTAGGCACTCTTCTTGCCTTGACTGGTTCGTTCTATATTCAGAAAGTCGTCGACTCGGTCATTGTCGAATCCAACTCGCAGTTGCTAAACCTGCTAAGCACCTCGATGTTGGTGGTTTTAGCTTTCCAAGTAGTACTTAATATCGGTCAGAGTCTGCTCCTGACCAAGTCGGGTCAAAACATCGATCTGACGCTGATTCTTTCTTACTATCGGCATCTATTTACCCTGCCCCAGTCATTCTTTGATGGGATGAGGGTCGGCGAAATGATTTCTCGCATTAACGATGCCGTAAAGATCCGCGCGTTTCTTAACCAGCAAGGCACAAACTTCATCATTAGCGCGTTCACGCTGGTTCTTGCCGTGTTCGCAATGTTTATCTTTTCGTGGAGGCTGGCCCTCTTGTCGCTGGCCTTTCTGGTGCTTTATTCAATCTTATTTAGATTTGCTGTTTTGCGAAATCGCTTATTTTCGCGGCGAATAATGGAACAGTCAGCTGACTTTGACGCGCAGATCGTCGAGTCCTTGGAGATGGCATCGACTCTCCGGCGTTTCGATCGTCAATGGATCGCGGAAATGAAGACTGAGAGCTTGTTGGTGAGGCTCCTTAACTCCACGTATTCGTCCGGACTTTTCGGCATAGCAGTTGGTTCAGTTGGAAGCATAATCGTCCAAGGATTTACCATCGGATTGCTTTGGATTGGAGCCTCCTCCGTGATCCAGACACAGATGAGTCCGGGCCAACTCATAAGCTGTTTTGCCCTCACCGGTTATCTGACCGGCCCTGCGAACAACCTTTTGTCTATTGTCGTATCTGCCTTAGAAGTACAAGTAGCAGCAGACCGTTTATTCGAAATCCTGGATTTAGACAGCGAAAAGAATCCCGGAACAATCGAGTTAGGCGATATAGGCGCTCCGGAAATTTGCCTGGAAAACGTCAGTTTCGCTTATCCCGGCCGGCCGCCTATCCTTCAGAATGTAGATGCTCGCTTTCTGCCCTGGGAGATCACCCTGATTCGTGGAGACTCTGGATCCGGGAAGAGCTCGATTTTGGCTCTGCTGCAACGATTCTATCTACCCGCTGAAGGGCGGATCTTTTTCGGCCAATACGAGATCCGGTATCTCAGGTCATCATCGTTGAGAACCCAGATTGCCGTGGTTCCACAAAAAATCGATCTGATGTCCGGAACGATAATCGAAAACATCACTCTCGGTGAATTCGAACCGGATATGCGGAAGATCCTCGCTATCTGCACAAAGGTCGGCATTCTGGATTTTATCCAGTCGCTCCCAGAAGGCTTTGAAACCAGATTAGCCGAGAACGGAAGAAATCTATCGGGAGGCCAGCGGCAGCGTCTTGCTATTGCGCGAGCGTTGTATGTTGATGCCCCGATCTATTTATTTGATGAACCAACTGCTGCGCTTGATGAACTCTCTGAGCAGCGGTTTTTAAACGCTTTACAAGAATTAAGAGACCTTGGGAAGATCGTGGTCCTAGTCAGCCATGACAGCCGCTTGATTCCGTTCGCTGATCGAGTTTACACGGTCAGCAACGGCACGATAACGCCAGAGTCCGCCGTCACCAGGTATATTGAAGGTGAGACGCTCAAGGCGCTCCAGATCTGACAGACAGCTTTCAACCGCATGGAGCGCAAGCTAGAACTAACCGGGGAACTGTGCATCTAACCTCATCTTGTCCAGTACTGAACCTCTCGCCTTCCTCGTTTACCGTGTGTGTAGTCTTCAATTCGGCTTAGCAGCTCCGGAACGACGGTTTGAAGTTTGCCCACCTGGGCACGAATTGAGTTTGCCCAACGGATCAGGTCGTCGGTTGTTTCCTTGGTTTCCGATGCGTTGGGAGCGCAACGAAGGCGCTCCCAGATCCAATATTTTTGGGTGTTGTAGCTCACGGCATCCACCAGACCTTTGGCCGTGGAATAAACGTTTACCATACTCTGGCGTAATTGCGGATCTTTAATTCTGCCAATGGTGGCGGCGTTCGATTCGAAAACGGTAAAATAATTTTGGTTCACCGGTGGAAGATTGATCGGAACCTGTGCCAGCCATTTCTGATCCCAATCCTTGAATATCCCGCTCAGCTCGTCCAAGCCTACCTTTTGAAAGACTTCTAGTTCTGCCTCCATTGCTTCCAGAGTGGCGGTGACCGCTTG
>DATNNZ010000299.1:0-3971 GCA_035601575.1 Chthoniobacterales bacterium | reverse complement strand
CGGGTCGCTACGTGATTGCGGCCGTTCGGGCTGGCCGTCAGCGTGGGAGTAGGATTCCGCAGCGAAGGGCTCGGCGTCGGAGTCGGAATCCCGGGAGCAGACGAGGGCTCTTGAGCCTGTTCCTCGTCCCATTGGTAACGCAGAAGCAGGTTCCCTCCCAATTTCAGTTCCTTGATCCAGGGTGCCAGCTTGAGCGGGCTGTTTGGGGGTGCGACCAACGAAGGGTTTTTCGATACCTCGCTTTCAACCTGCTCGGCGTCTTTCTGCGACAGGATGCCTTTGCGGACCAGAGCATCAATGAGCGCCTGGTCGTCGGCAAACGCGGCACTGGCGGTTAAGGCAACAAGACCGGCCAGTGCCAGAGCGTAGTCGTTGTTTAGGATCATCGGCTTTCTTTCCTTGGTTTTTGACGATCACACAGACCCGGTGGTGAACCTACCGGGTCCGCTAACTTTCTATCGCTGGATTCTTTGCCAGCTTAGAACTTGAGCAAAGCGTCGACTCGGATGGAGCGCCACCTATTCTCATCACCTATACCAAAGCCACGGGTAGCTTGGCCACCATAAAGATATCCACTTTTCTGCTGGAAGAATCGGTTCTGAAGCCGCAAAGCAGATGCTAATTTTTTTTAACCGCCATAGTTGAAGGAGAACTAACAAAGTCGATCCATCCCAAACAGAAGAAGGCCGTGAAAACAGAAATCGATGTCTACTGTTCCATTTAACTTCTTAGCTCTTTCGCGCGTGCTGGTGACATTTACCCGATTAGTCCCCGGACCAAGCGATCGTTCTTGTTCTCCCCATCGTAAGATTGGTAGGGCGAAACCCGACTCCGCCAAGCCTACGTCGCGGCTCAGTTCTATGATCTTGCACACGCTGATTGTCAGGGCGCGCCGTAGTCTGCGAAGGCGGCAGATCCTGCGATGGCAGGATCTGTGAGCCTCCAATAATTACCTGCCATTTCGGCCTTCGGACTCCGGGCGGACCTCCCGCGGATCAGGATTTGTGCAGGTCGAGCGACATGAACACGCTGTTCGGGTCGAGCACATAGTTAGCGAACGGCATGCACTCTACGAACCCATGGCTCCGGTAAAGCGTACGCGCAGGTCGAAAATATTCCGTCCCAGATCGTCCAAAAGCTGATGTCGGGCGATTGCAACTCGGTGAGGTCCAAGGCGTGCGCGCTGCCCGGCGCCGTTTCTGCTCGGGCCCTGGTCAGATGGATATGCAGGAGACCGACCACACGCCGGTCGCACAAGTCGCCCTGGATGATCCGCATCATGGTTGGCTTCTCCCGACCATCTCACGCCACCTTCCGACCAGCATAGCGCCGAGACCGGACGACCGCTTTCCCACCCAAAGCCGAATTTCAAACTGAGACACTACCGAAAATCCGTAATCAGAAATTCGGAGTTTGCAATCGTTCAGTTCCCGGCACACGCCGGATCAGTTACATATCCACTCAGACATGCGCCCTCCTTCCGCCAGTCCGGCTCGGACCGGTTTGCTGGCGACTCATCCTGAACGCAACGACGTCACCATTATAGGTGAGACGGCACACTGGCCCTTTTCACGCGGTTACGCCTGTGTGCCGCCGAACGTCGAATTCAGTTAATTTACTTCGTGGACGCGTAGGTGCGTGTTTGGCCGGATTCTGCTTCTTCTGGGTCTTTCGAAGATCCGATTGCCGGATCACTCATACTATCGTACCCAGTCTCCAGGTGACCAGCCAGGCGCCGTTGGAAACCGGCGTCTGACTCAGTCTCGATCGTGAACTCATACCAGCCGTGAGACTTCTCCAACGGCCAGAATTCACGAATTGTTTCGTCCGGACGCAATTTGTGCTCGGTCGCTCTCCCTGTGTAGTAATCAGATACGCGCACTCGGGAAACCGTTCCGCCACGATTCTGAATCTCCAGGACGACACCGTACCTATGAACATCATAGATGGTCATGCTCTCGAGATTCGCCTGGTCGCTACCCTTGAACACACGCAGGAAACCGTTCGGACCGAAGACGGAGAGATCGTATCCGTCCTGAGCGCTGGTGGTAATACTCCAAGTATCGAAAATCTCGGTGTTTGGTCCAACGGTATAGGTCCATGGCCCGGTCTGGCCATCGCCGGAATAAACCTGATATACTGCGGCGGCTTTACCGGTGTTACCGAAATAGATCTTCACCTCGCCGTCTTCCAGATCGGCATGTGCACGGACATGTAACTCGTATGGTACAGGGCGGGCAGGCCGCTCGCCCGGCTCCTGCGCCGGCAGCGCTTGGTCGACCGGGGGAACCGGAACGTAATTCGGATGCCTGGTGTGATCCGGCGGCATGAAAGCAATGGTACTGGGAAGCGGAACCTTTGTGGTGTTGGGCTCAGCGAAATTAAAGGCAGATGTGAGGTCCCCGGCCACCGCGCGGCGCCACTTGGTGATGTTGCTTTCTTGTAGTCCGGGATACTGCGACCCAAATCGCCGTTCGATAAATCGAATCACCGAGGTGTGGTCGAACACTTCCGAATTGACCCAGCCACCCTTGCTCCAAGGCGAGGCGACAATCATGGGTACACGGACGCCTAATCCGTACGGACCTGCGGCGTATTTCGAACTGCCTGGAAAGATTTCGTTGGTTGTGTCGATCATGGATAGACCTTGCGCTCGGGATGGCGGCACGGTCGGTGGCACAACGTGGTCAAAGAAACCGCCGTTCTCATCATAGGTTAAAAAGAGCGCCGTTTTGCTCCAAACCTCTGGAGCATCGGTCAACGCATCAAGTATCTGCGAGACGTACCAGGCACCGTAATTCGCGGGCCAATTGGGATGTTCCGAATACGCCTCTGGTGCGACCACCCACGAGATTTGCGGCAAATTTCCACTCGCAATGTCCTGCCGGAAAATGTCAAATAGAGTTCCTCCCGCCGAGATGTTCGTTCCGGTTTTTGCTCCATTGTAAAGCGGACTCCCTGGCTGAGCGTTTTGATACTGATGGAAATAGAGAAGCGAATTGTCCCCGAAGTTACCGATATAGGCGTCGCTGGTGAAACCCCATGCTTGGGCAGCAGTCAGCCCCAAGCCGATATCCTGATAGATCTTCCACGATAGGCCCACCTTTTCCAGAAGCTCCGGAAAGGTCGACCAGTCGTAGCCGACTTCGGCATTATCGACCACGGGACCACCTCCTTTCCCATCGTTGCCGACCCAGCCTGTCCACATGTAGTACCGGTTCGGATCGGTTGCCCCCAGCAACGAGCAATGGTAAGCGTCGCAGATCGTGAATGCATCCGCCAAAGCATAGTGGAACGGAATATCGCCTCTTACCAGGTGCGTCATTGCGGTAGTGCCTTTGTTTGGCACCCATCCGTCATATTTACCTTCGTTCCATGCCGCGTGCCCGGTTGTCCAATCGTGTAGGACGTCTTCGATAAATTGGAGACCCAGATTGGGTGCGTCTGGATGGAATGGCAATACATAGTTGTTACCATCAGGCTGGTACCATACGGGATTTCCATTCGGCAGACTGATCGTTCGCGGATCGCCATATCCGCGGACACCTCGAAGCGTGCCAAACAAATGATCAAAGGAACGGTTCTCCTGCATCACGATGACGATATGTTCGACGTCAGCTATGGTGCCGGTCCGGGAGTTTGCGGGAATTGCCAGGGCCCGACTGATGCTGGCCGGAAAAGCTGCAGCAGTTGCGTTACCCATCAGCAGTTGGAGGAATGTACGGCGGTCTGTAGTCATTGACCAATGCGTGTATTGGACCTCTGTTCGGCTTGCGCGACGAAATCGTTACGTTTTCCAGAACTTTTGAGACACTCGAATCACTCTCGAGTCGCAAATAAGAGAAAGACTTATCGTACCGCATTTGACAGTTCACTGCCTCACTGACAGCCTCCTGCTACGCGCGGAAAAATGAGAAGACCAGCTCTTCGCCGCCGGCAAACGGCTGCAACCAGGGAAGAGATCCTCGATG
>DATNNZ010000298.1:0-29942 GCA_035601575.1 Chthoniobacterales bacterium | reverse complement strand
CTAACTACATCAGCATCGCCGCCAACGCTGAGACCGCCGTCAACGTTGTCGGCGCTGCCGGCGTTCACGGCGTTCCCAACTCAAGTCGCTCCTGCCGGCCGGCGCGAGATGAACTTCTGCAGGACAATGAAGATCAGCAGCAGAGCGCCAATCACGATTTTCGTCCACCAGCTGTTCAACGTGCCGTTGAAGATAATGATTTGTTGGATCAATCCAAGGATCAATACGCCCATAAGCGTCCCAGGAATGAAACCAACTCCGCCGGTTAAGAGCGTGCCTCCAATCACTACGGACGCGATTGCGTCGAGCTCCAATCCCACGAAGGATGCGGGATTGCCCGATTGCATATAGAAAGTTGCTACCACGCCACTGAGCGCGGAGAAGAACCCGGCCAACGCATAGATCGCGATTTTCGTTTGGCCGACCGGCAAGCCCATCAAACGAGCCGAGTTCTCGTTCGAGCCGATTGCGTAAACGTTCCGGCCGAATCGCGTAAAACCCGCTACCAATGTCCCGATGATAACCGATGCCAGAAAACACATAGCGGTAAAAGGTAACACCGCCTTGGGAGCGACTAACACGGAGAGTTGGGGTAAGACCTCACCGTAGAAGGGATGATCGATGCCGATCGATTCTGGATTAATGACAAAGCCCAGCCCACGCAGACAGAAAAGGCCGGCTAGCGTGACCAAGAATGGAGGCATCCCGAAAAAATGGATCAAGCAGCCCATCATAGCGCCGCCAACAGTACCGATACAGAGCGCAATCCCCATCGCCAGGAAAGGGTCGCATCCAGCTTGCAAAAGCTTGGCGATAAGTATTCCAACGAAAGCGACCATTGAACCGACCGATAGATCGATGCCACCGGACAAAATCACGAACGACTCTCCAACCGCCGCGACTCCCACAAACGCCATATCATTTAAAAGGTTTACGATGACCCGGGGAGTGCCGAAGTTAGGATAAAGCACGGAGCCGGTGCCAAAAATCGCCAACAGGACTACCGCCGTCGCCAGGAGCGGAATGTACTTAGGGTTTAGGCGAATCATGCCGCGTCGCGGTAAGGAGATGATGAGGTAATCGAGAGCTAAGCGGTTTGAGAACTCTCCCTAACGGCTGCAAAAAATGCGCCAGCCGCGTCCGGAACGATTCACTTTGGAACAGACAGACCGCAATGATCACCAAGGCCTTCGGTACCGGCGAGATATCGGAGCTGACGTTTCTGGCGTATAACGTCGTAGTGAGTGTCTGGATAAACAATCCACCGACCACCGCGCCGATCAGGTAGAAACGACCTCCCTGCAGTGACGTTCCACCCACGACAACCGCCAAAATTGCATCCAATTCCAGGTACAGGCCGATATTGTTGGCGTCCGCGCTCTTAATATTTGAGCAGGCAACCAGCCCGGCGAGTCCGGCACAGAACCCCGAAAAGGTGTAGACCAGGAACTTCACCTGTTTGGCATTAATACCGGAATAGCGACTGGCCTCGTCATTGTCGCCCACCGACTCAATGAAAAGTCCGAGCGCAGTGCGCCGGACAAAGAAAAGGGCGATTATCAACATCACCACGACGAGTGTCAGAGTGAAAGGCAAGGCGAATAAATGGCCGTTGCCCAGGTAAACCATGGTTGGGTCGAGAAAGTTAATGATCTGTCCTTCGGTGATCAGCTGAGCGACGCCGCGCCCGGCGACCATCAATACCAGCGTTGCAACAATCGGCTGAATTCCGAAGCCGGCCACCAGCAAACCGTTCCAAGCACCGGCCAAAACCGATATGACAAGGGCGAGAGCGATCGCGATGCCGGCCGGTTGATGCTCGGTTACCAGTAATCGTGACGACACCGCGGCAGCGATTGCCATGACGGCGCCCACCGAAAGATCGACTCCGCCGGTAGCGATCACTAAGACCATCCCCAGCGACAAAAGCATAACCTTCGCTCCTTGGTTCAGCACATCGATCCGGGAACCGTAGAAATGGCCGTCCAGCAGCTGAATGTGAAAAAAACCAGGAGTGAAGAACTGGTTAAAAAGCAGGAGCAGCGCGAGTGCGCCGACCGTCCAAAAAATTTTTTGGCGGCGTAATAAGAACAGAATTGCGCCGAAGATGATCCAAAATAGCAGGTCAGAAAACCAGTCAGTCATGCAGCCGGCCGCTCCAAATCATGAGTCGCGATGGACTGCATTATAGCTTCCTCTGAAATCTCTCCTTCTGTCAATTCGCCAATCTTTTGGCGATCGCGCAAAACTACTACTCGCTGGCTTTGCCGAACGATTTCTTCCAGTTCGGAACTGATAAAGAGGACGGCCAGACCTTCTTGTCGCAGCGATTGGATCAATTTCTCAATCTCAGCCTTTGCGCCTACATCGATTCCACGTGTCGGCTCGTCGAGAATGAATAACTTTGGCGCTGTGGCCAGCCATCTGGCGAGCAAGACCTTTTGTTGATTCCCGCCACTGAGATTCCGGACGATCTGTTCCCGGCTCGGAGTTTTGATATCGAGCGACTGAATGAAGCGGTCAGCTAGCTTTTCTTGCTCGGCCACCGACAACCGCCGCCAGCTTCCGCGGCTGGCTTGTAATGCTAACACAATATTTTCCCGAACGGTGAGGCTGGGAATGATCCCAGCCACCTTTCGATCCTCGGGAGTTAGAGCCATGCGATAGCGAATCGCTGCACGCGGCGAATTGAAGCGTACCGCCCGGTTTTTTATTCGGATTGTCCCCTGATCCGGCCGATCGACCCCAAAAAGCAGTTTTGCCGTTTCCGTGCGGCCCGATCCAAGAAGGCCGGCCAGACCGACGACCTCGCCGGGACGGATATCCAGATCTAGCGGCTGGATAGAACCCTTTCTCCCTAGCGCTCGCGCCTCGAGAATAGGGGAATCCGAACGAATCGTAGCCGTGCTCGCGCGCTTTTGCTCAAGCGCTTCGACTTGCTGGACCGCCTTGCCGATCATGTGGGAAACGAGCTTGATCCGAGGAAGCTCCTTGGTGGCAAAGCAACCCACCCGACACCCGTTCCGCAACACCGTGATTAAATCGGAGATCTGATAAACCTGTTCGAGAAAGTGGGTGATGAATATGATCCCGAGACCGTCTTCCCGGAGCTTGCGCAGCTTCTTAAAGAGTTCTTCGACCTCTGTCTTGTCCAGACTCGAAGTGGGTTCGTCTAGGATCAGCAGTTTAGCGGAGATATCGAGCGCACGAGCAATCGCTACCATCTGTTGGATGGCAATTGAATACGAGGAGAGCTGCTGGTTGACGTCAATGGAAAGCTCGAGCCGCGCGAGTGCAGCTCTGGCCCGCTTGGCGATTGCACCCCAGCGGATGGCGCCAAGCCAAGTCGGTTGCCGCCCCAGACAGATATTTTCTGCTACAGATAAATGCCGAATCAGATTTACCTCTTGGTAAACGGTACTGATTCCAAGAGCCTCGGCTTCACGCGGTGATTTCGGTGCAATGATTTGGCCGTCCAGCCGTGTCTCTCCGGCGTCTCGTGGAAAAACGCCGGTTAAGACTTTAATCAGCGTGCTCTTGCCGGCGCCGTTTTCACCCATTAGCGCATGAATTTCGCCGGTCTGCACCTTCAGATCGACTGAATCCAATGCTTTGACACCGGGAAACCCTTTGCTGAGACCGGTTATCTCTAGGAGCGGAACAGTCACTGTAACGGTAAAAATTCGGGCGCTCTGCCATTCAGTTCGAGCGCCCGCTTAAGGACAAGAATGGACTAGAATCCTTAGTATTGTCTTTTTGGCAGCTCTTCCGCGGCTTGCGCTTGCTCGTAAACGCCCTCCTGCGTGACCACTCGATGCGGCACTTCCTGTTTGTTCGCTACCTTTTCAATCAAATCGAAGAGTTGCGGTCCGAGAAGCGGATTGCATTCAACAGTGACGTTCAATTTACCGTCCTTCATTGCTTCGAACGCTCCGCGCACACCATCGATCGAGACGATTTTGATATCTTGACCGGGCTTAATACCGGCCTCTTCCATGGCTTGGATCGCTCCCAGGGCCATGTCATCATTGTGCGCATACAACACAGTAATCTCTTTCGCATTGGGCGCTTTCAAGAACGCTTCCATCACTTCTTTTCCCTTGGCCCGAGTGAAATCGCCGCTTTGAGACGTGACAATTTTAATGTCCGGATACTTCGCGATGACTTCTCGAAATCCTTTCGCCCGATCAATCGCAGGAGCGGATCCCACGGTTCCAACCAACTCGGCCACCCCTGCCTTACCGCCAGTCAGTTTCACCACTGCGTTGGCCGCTCGTCGCCCCTCTTCGATGAAGTCCGAACCGATGAAGCACTTGTACAGAGAATCATCTGATACTTTGACTGCCCGATCAGACAGAACGACCGGAATTCCAGCCTTCTTCGCCTCCTGTAAGACCGGTTCGAAACCAGTCTCGACCACGGGCGAAAAGGCGATCACATCAACACCTTGAGCGATGAACGATCGGATTGCCTTGATTTGGTTTTCTTCTTTCTGTTGAGCATCGGAAAAACGGAGGTCAACTCCACGTTTTGCGGCTTCCGATTTGATCGATTCGGTGTTAGCCGTCCGCCAGCCGCTTTCCGCGCCGACCTGGGCGAATCCGACAACTAGCTTCTTGTCTGCGGCTAATCCCAGGGAACCGGCGAGGCCGAAGATTGCGGCGACTGTCAGCACTCTGGTGGCGGCAGTCGATGGGTGAACTAGATATTGTTTCATGATGGGGGGATGTTGGGTAAGTGTGATCGTTCACGGAACAAACACGCTTTCTTATAAAGTCAAAATCTGCGCGAAAGATCAATGTTTTCTTCGTACCTTGAGAGATTTAAAACAAGATGCCAGTTCCAAGCATAATTACTTCTTTAAGAACGGATTACGGACGGTCAACAGCCTTTCGTCGCACTGATTCATACGGTTTCACAAAATTCCTTAATTGGCTGCAAACCAAGAGCGTTTTTTCGCGCAATGTTTCTTCTGCCTCCCTTACGCGCTGGCACAAACTGCTCACGACCGTGGCCAGATGTTCTCGATCTTCGTTTGAGAAACTGGGCCAGAAACCAAGACCAGCGAATCGGTTTTCGTCGCGAAAGGGAGCTTTGACTTGGCAGTAGAGGCACAAAGCTTCTAGTCTTGGTTCCATGATGCCAACGGACGCCAAGAATAGCTCCGCATTTTCCTCCTCGGGCGACTCAAACGCGGATACTCGGGCCGATGCGCCTCGTAACGCCACTCTGGAGCTTGTGTTCGAGGGTGTCAGCTACCCCTGCAAAGATGGTACGATCATTGGTACCAGTTCCAGTTTCGCGAAATCTGCGTTTTCCAAGGTTCAGGGACTCGAGCCGCGCCATCTGCTTCTGGGAATGGAGAACGGCTATTGGTTTGCCCTGACACCGAAAAGTGTACAGCGGCCGTTTCGACTGGAGGGCGAACAACTCGTTCGCGGACAACGAATCACTCTCGACAAAGCGCGTTATCATGTCGAATTCGACGATGTCCGATTCGGCCTCCGGTTATCCTTGCGCCGGTAGTTAAACGCCGCGAGCGCCGCCACCGCCGGGAACGTATTCCGACGTTCATCGGCGATCTGCCGTTCATTGTTTGCTATCTGCTATTGGCTATTGGCTATTTCTTCACGGAATCACTGACCAGATTTCTACGGCGCGGTTCTGATCCGGGCGCGTGTTCTCGAGAACGTCCGTTCCACCCATTGCAACCGTGTGAACGACGTTGGTCACTCCCGCTTGTTTCATCAAACGAGCGATGTTCTCCGCCCGAGCATTGGATAACGCCTGGTTGCCTGCTGGGTTGCCGCTCTTATCTGCATAGCCGGCCACCACGAAAACCAATGTCGGATCGCTCATTTTCTCCTTCATCTTGGTGTCGCTAAAGCTTGCCATGAGTTGATCGACTTGAGGCTTCGGGATCATGCTGCTCCCGATTTGAAAGTAAATCGTTTCGATCCGTTCCATCGAACGCGCGCTTTGGATCTTGTCCTCCAGCTTGGCCTTTTCCTGATCCGACTTCCCAGGCATCGCTCGGAGCCGTAGTAGCACCTGCTTACGGGTTGCCTCAATGTCCGAGCTAGAAAGTTGCTTGGGACTCGCGTCGACCGAGCCGCCAGGCGACGGTGAAGCGCCTGGGGATCCGGGAGGCGGTGAGCCGCCGGGGGAAGGGCTGGGCGAAGGGCTTTCCGCAGAGGGAGATGGGGTTGGGGTTGCCGAGGCAGTGGGACTTACGGAAGGGCTCGGAGTCGCGGTGGGTGTCGGCGTTGGAGTCGGTTTCGGAGTTATCACGGATTCGACTAGGAAATACCCTGCGGCAACCATACCGATTAGAACTATCGGGAGCAGGATCAAAAGCCAAAGCTTGTTCCCACCGCCCCCGGGACCCTTTACCACCGCAAGCGGTTGTCCGCATTCCGGACAAACTGAAGCACCTTCAAAGCGAATCTGGTCGCCCGTATAGGCGAGCGTGCAACCAGCTCGGTTTGTGCATTTACCATACTGGACGGCCATACCGCAGGATTATCAGCCAAGAGCTGGGCCAAAAAGCAATGCAACACTGTAAAATTGCTCATATTTGCACCTTAGATTCTCCAGATTTTATGGTTTGGAGGGGAATTGGCGCTCCCGGCGTTATTCCTTGCGAGTCGACGCTGGACGATTCGCTGCCGCAGAATAGAGTCTACTGGTAACCGTTTTCTTTGTCTCTGCCCTCCCAACCGCCACGGCAGATCAAAAGAACGACCATCGTTGCGAGAGAAAACTCGACGAACTCTTCGGATCAAAGTCATGAGCGAGAAAACCGTGCTCCCATCAACTACTGGCCTTCGTGGACAATCCGTCGGCTCAACCGCCGTAAGTACTGTGGGTAAAGAGGGTGTTGGTCTCACCTATCGCGGCTATGCGATCGAAGATCTGGCCCAAAACGCTTCCTTCGAAGAAGTGGCTTACCTCTTGATTTATGGTGCTCTTCCGAACCGACAAGAATTGGACGCGTTCAAGCGGCGATTGCGGGAGAAGCGCCAACTTCCAGACGCATTACAGACAGCCCTTGAGCTGATCCCGGCGAGCGCCCACCCGATGGACGTCTTGCGAACCGGATGCTCGCTCCTCGGCTCTCTCGAGCCTGAAAACTCGTTTTCCCAGCAGGATGCCATTGCCGAACGATTGTTAGCGAGCTTCCCATCGATGCTCCTGTATTGGCATCACTATTCGGACCGGGGTGAGAGAATCGATACGAAGGGAGATGCCGAGTCGCACGCTGGCCATTTCCTGGCTCTCCTGCACGGAAAAAAACCCGACGAGACGGTGCGGCGTTGCCTGGACGTTTCTCAGATTCTCTATGCCGAACACGAATTCAATGCCTCGACCTTTGCCTGTCGTGTTTGCGCGGCTACTCTGTCTGATTTCTATTCTTGTGTCACCTCAGCCATTGGCACCCTGCGAGGTTCATTGCACGGCGGCGCTAATGAGGCTGCGATGGAACTCGTTCAACGATTTCGAACCCGAGAGCAGGCGCGCGCCGGTGTTATCGAAATGCTTGCAAGGAAAGAAAAAATCATGGGGTTTGGCCATGCCGTCTACAAGCACTCTGATCCTCGGAACGCGATTATTAAAGAATGGGCCCGCCGTTTAGCGGCGCATGCACCGGACGGTTACCTGTTCGATATTTCTGACGAAGTGGAGAGCGTGATGCGGGAACAGAAAAATTTGTTCGCCAATGCGGATTTCTTTAGTGCGAGTGCTTACCACTTCCTGGGAGCTCCAACACCGCATTTTACGCCTTTGTTTGTGATGGCTCGCGTAGCCGGCTGGACTGCTCATCTCAAGGAACAACGCGCCAACAACAAGCTGATACGGCCAAACGCCGACTATATAGGACCGCAATTGCGGCCCTACCTCCCGATTGGTGAGCGTTAAGCCCGCAAGTCGTACCTGCTAAATGGTTCCAAGGCGCTTATTGCCATTTGTTTTACAGATTATGCACTCCGACCCCAAACGCCCCGATCCAGACCGCTTATTGCAAGAGGTCGCCGACTACGTTTTGAGCGATGCTTATCGGCATCCTGATGCGTTGGGAACGGCGCGCCTCTGCCTCCTCGATAGTCTGGGCTGCGCTCTCCAGGCGCTCCAATATCCCGCCTGTACCAAGTTGCTTGGACCGATCGTCCCCGGTGTGATTTGTCCTGGCGGATCGCGAGTGCCGGGTACCTCTTACGAGCTTGATCCAGTTCGTGCCGCTTTCAATATCGGAACGATGATCCGCTGGCTCGATTTTAACGACACTTTCCTGGCTGCGGAATGGGGACACCCCTCGGACAATTTAGGAGCAATTTTGGCGGTCACTGACTATCTCAGTCGCAAGGCGATAACCAACCAGAGCGAGCCGATCACGCTAAGACGGGTTTTCGCCGCGGCGGTGCAAGCCCACGAGATACAGGGTATTCTGGCGCTCTCGCATAGTTTTAATCGAATCGGGCTCGACCACGTTTTGCTCGTTCGGGTGGCTTCGACTGCGGTAATCACCGGTTTGCTTGGCGGAACACGCGAAGAAATCATCAATGCTCTTTCTCAAGCGTTTCTGGATGGCGCCGCATTACGCACCTATCGCCATGCTCCGAACACTGGGTCGCGAAAGAGCTGGGCGGCCGGTGATGCTGCTTCCCGCGGTGTTTTTCACGCATTCCAGGCAATTCGCGGTGAAATGGGTTATGCCACTGCACTAACGACAAAAGAGTGGGGTTTTCAAGACGTCGTTTACCGAGGACAGCCAATCGCGCTCGCTCAACCGCTCGGCTCGTACGTCATGCGAAATGTCCTTTTCAAGATTTCCTTTCCCGCGGAATTTCATGCTCAGACTGCGGTAGAAGCCGCGATCCAACTCCACCCGACTATCGCTGACCGGCTTGACCAGATCAGTCGGATCATCATCGAAACCCAGGAATCGGCAAAGCGCATCATCGATAAGAGTGGTCCACTTTTCAATCCGGCGGACCGTGATCATTGCATTCAATACATGGTTGCCGTGCCGCTCCTCCGGGGCCACCTGGCCGCTGAGGATTACGAAGACGAAGCCGCAAAAAATCCGCTTATCGACCAACTGCGGTCCAAAATGGAGGTTAAAGAGAATCCGCAGTTTACTCGGGATTATCTCGATCCCGAGAAACGCTCGATTGGCAACTCCGTGCAGGTCTTCTTCTCTGATGGAAGTTCGACCGAGAAAGTCTCGGTAGAGTATCCGATCGGCCATCCCCGTCGCCGTGCGGAAGGCGAGCCGCTGCTTCTAGCCAAGTTTGAGCGCAATTTGCGATCGCGGATTGCTCCCAAGAATGCGGAACGGGTTTTACGTTTGCTCGGCGATCAGCCGACGGCCGAGGCTACTGCCGTGCATGATTTATTCGACTTGCTGGTGGTTTAGTGACGCAGAGATTGGTAGGCTCAGATCTGCCTCCGTGATCTTCGGCTCTGGATGCACTCTCGCCTTCGTCCGGCGCCCATCGGCCGCTGGAGCCGGTCCCTAACGAGCTCAAGCCGCCAGGACACCCGGAGTCATTTCTCGGAGTTTCTTCACCGCGCGGGTCAAGATCTGCAGCGCTCGGTTGACTTCGTCCATCGTGTTCGTGCGTCCGAAAGAGAAACGCAGACTTGCGCGCGCCTGCTCATTGGAAAGGCCCATCGCTCGAAGTACATGAGAAGGTTCCAACGAGCCGGTAGTACACGCCGAACCGGCCGAACAACAGACGCCTTGCTGATCCAGGATCATCAAAATCGCTTCGGAGTCAATCCCCTCGATCGATAGATTAGTCGTGTTGGGTATTCGTCGTTCCCGATCACCGTTGACGGTTACTCCCGGGATTCGCTCCAGAGCTTGTTGCTCGAAAGTGTCTCGAAGCTCGCGTACGAATCGATCTTCCTCCTGAATGTATGCCCCTGCGAGCTCCGCGGCTTTCCCCAGCGCCACAATGGAAGCAGTGTTTTCGGTTCCCCCTCGGCGCTTTTCCTCCTGGCCTCCGCCGATAAGAAACGGGAAAAAGCGGGCACGCCGATGGACGTATAATGCTCCAACTCCTTTCGGCGCATGCAGCTTGTGTCCGGACAACGAGAGGAACTGGATAGAAGTTGTACTGAGATTGATCGGAATTTTACCGACCGCTTGCACCGCGTCGGTGTGAAAGATCGTTTGTTGTTTTCGACATATTTCCGCCGCCTGTTCGATCGGGAAAAGGACGCCCGTTTCGTTATTAGCCCACATCAGCGAAACGATTGCGGTGTCTGGCCGGATGGCCGCCTCCAACTGCGAAAGGTCGATCATTCCTTTAGCGTCCACATCCAGCCAAGTCACTTCATAACCGCGTCGAGCAAGCGCTTCCGCGTGTTTGACAATAGCACTATGCTCCACCTTGCTCGTAATGATGTGCTTGCGATCCTGATCAATCGACAGAGCCGACTGCAACGCGGTATTGTCTGATTCCGTCCCGCAACTGGTGAAAAGAATCTCGGACGGCTCGCAGGCAAGAAGGGTTGCGACCTGCTCGCGGGCGTGTTCGACCGCTCGCGCTACGCGTTTTCCGAACGAGTAGGCGCTGGAAGGATTGCCGTACTGTTCTTTCAAGAACGGCAGCATTGCTTCCAGGACCGCCGGATCAATCGAGGTCGTAGCATTGTTGTCAAAGTAGATCATCGGCTTTCGACTTCCTCAGGAACGTCTTCTTTCGGCTCTATCGGCGCTGTCTGGCTCCGCTGCGATAATACTTCGTTCCATTTCAGATAAAGGTTACGCAGATAAATCGGGACCGGAAGGAGTGTCATTATGATCCCCACGGAGTCATGCCGATAGAAAATGAAATAGCTCAACGCCAAGAGGCTGCCAAAAAGGCTGCACTCCCAAAATCCCACCGGGATGATGCTTTTTCCGGCACGCTCCGAGGCGATCCATTGCAGCAGAAATCGGATCCCGAAGATCAGGCTACCCGACAACCCGATCACCTTCCAAGTATTCATCTCTATCATCAAAAAAGAAAACGTACCCAACACGGACATTTTCCGCTATCGCATCGAACTCCCACCGTCGCAAGAGGGCGGTTTCAGTGTGGAATTGTGCAGCAATTTACCAATTTGTTCGGTAGCGGCGACTGTCCGGTTACACCCCTGGTTTGGCAAAGGCCTCGAACTTCGCACGGAGCTGCGGGGCTGGAGTCACCGAAACCTGCAGTCGCCATCGATTTGGTGGCAAAAAAAGCGAACGCCAAATTCGATTTGGTTCGCCAGGTGATCTGTTCGGCAGAACTCATTTCCAGCAGCCGCCAAGCAGATACGGCAAACCACTTTTCTACCGGTGGATCTGGTCAAGTTCGGGCATCAACACGACACTCTCTTGCTCGTTTGGATCGGTGCGAGCAATGACCGCTACAAAGCTATCCGTTTTACTGGGGTTGTAGGGTAAGTGAGGTGTATCAGGGGGAATATAAACGAAGTCCCCCGCTTGCACATTGAGATGTTCTTCAAGTTTTGCGCCGTACCAGAAACCTGATTCGCCACTTAAAGCATAGATGGCAGTTTCGTGGGAGCCATGCTTGTGTGCTTTCGCTCGTCCCAGGGGCGGAATTGTCAAAATCTGCAGGTGAATTCCTTGTGCACCAACGGATTCCGCCGATATCCCAGGGAAATATAAAAGTGCTTGTTTGCCAGTGAATTGGTTTGCGGCGCGAACAACTCGGCAGGTCAGTTTGGCATGGTGATTGGTGATTTCAGGTTTCATGCTTTTAGATATTGTCTACATATTGTTGAAGCGTTCTGACGTTGGCCTAACTGCCGGAATCACTGTCTCGGCTGCGATTGGCCCGCTGTTACGAGCGCATGGACCGGGAGCGGGGCTGGGGTAGAAGAGGACCCCGATGGAAAACAAGGATGCTGATGCTCTCTTCATGGTACCACCTAGCCCTACGGGCTAGCCTGTCCTGAAGCGCAGCTTCCGACTTCGCCAACTCGCCCGACCACAGGTCAATATCACTGCAGGCTTCGTCGGACAGGTCGCCGCTGAAATCGCCCGCCGCGCAAAACGTTTTTCCTACCTCATTATCGGCCGAGAACTTAGCCCTGGGCTATGTTCCCCAGGCCCTTCGGGCCGACTACGAGTCGCGGCCTCCTCCGTGTCGCGCCGACACGCCTTCCCTAGCGCCTCACCGGCTGCGAATGCGGATCCTTTGGAACGCTACCTGGCTCTTTAACCGGTTGATCGCCATCACCTCGATCCCGATGATGCGGGTCACAAAATAGGTCGAAAGCCAGGAACAACGCTTTCGAATGCCGGGCAAACCAAAGATTGAAGAGCGGAATCGGGATTATCGTCAACACCAGTGTGACCTCGATCGGCAAACGAACCCAGAAATCCAGAACCAAATAGACGATCATCCCAAGCAGGGCGGCAACTCCATAGTTAATTGCAAAAATGGACAACAAGTAATATCCCGGCTCTCGTTCGTACGGATACCCGCATTTTGGGCATCCATCGAGAGGTTCAAACCAATCCTGCAGCGAGCGAACCTTGTACCACGGGACAAACATAGGGCGTTCGCCGCACGTTGGACACTTCCAGTGCAGCGCATTACCGACCATCCAAAGAAAACGACGGACGGAATAGTCAGATTCATCCGATTGACTCGCCGCCATACCAATAATTTACGCTAATGATGTTTTTTGGTCGATGGAAGAATGGAATTGTATGGGGGCGGTACGACGAGAAATTCCTGGTCCCATCATAGCCAATCCAATTAATCTCTGCTTTTGCGCCTGACCGATGGGCGCGACCCAGAAAGCTCGCCATGTCAACTAACTGAACAGCCGAAATGAAGGAAAAACAGCGCGTCCTGGTCACTGGGTTCGGAATCGTTTCGCCAATCGGGAACGGTGCCGGCGAAACCCTGGCTGGTCTGCAGGCAGGCCGAGATGGAGTTAGTCCGGTGACCGCATTCGACGTGTCCAAAACGCGCTGCAAAACCGCTGGTCAGGTCAATGATGATTGGCTGAAAGATGTTTTCCCCTCCAATCGCCGGACTCAGCGCCTGCACCGAAGTTCATGGATGGTCGCTGCTGCTTTGGTGGAGGCAATGTCGATGGCCGGCACTACGAATCCCGAACTAGTGGTATTTTCAACTTCCGTCGGCGCAATGAGTAATGGAGAGCAATTCTATCGTGCGGTTCTAAAGTCGAAATCGAGACGTTCGATGGCGCGGTGGGTTGGAAACTACATGCCGCAAAAGCCGATCTTGGATGCACTCGAATTGGTTGGCCTGCGGCTTCCGCTGCAAGTTGTGTCGAATGCTTGCTCTTCCGGGACCAATTCAATTGGTCACGCCTTTAACATCATTCGGGATGGATTGAATTCGTGTGTGATTTGCGGAGGATATGATCCGCTGTCGGAGCTGGTTTTTGTCGGATTCGATTCGCTCCAGGCTTCTACCCCAGAAAAAATCCGACCTTTTGATCTGCACCGTTCCGGACTGGTGTTGGGGGAAGGCTCCGCAGTGCTGATTCTTGAATCGGAAGAGTCAGTTCACAAAAGGAAGGCGACGGCTTACGCAGAAATTTCCGGTTATGGAGTCTCAACCGATACCTACCATCTAACTCAGCCAAATCCTTCCGGGGTCGGTCCGCGGCTTTCGATGGAACGTGCGCTTCAATCCGCCGGATCGGATTCGGTTGATTATATCAACGCTCACGGAACAGCAACGCTATATAATGACGCCACGGAAGGAACCGCCATTTCGCAGCTGTTACCGGGCGTACCGGTTAGTTCGACCAAGTCGATGATGGGCCACGCTCTCGGTGCTGCCGGTGCGATCGAAGCAATCTTCTGCGTGCTTGCTTTGCAGGAGCAGTTTCTGCCACCCAACATTCATTTTAGGGAACCTGATCCGACTTGGAGATTTGAGGTGGTTGCCAACCAGTCACGTTCGGCCCCTATTCGAACCGCCCTCTCCAATTCTTTCGGCTTTGGCGGCACCAACGCGTCTTTGTTATTGCGACGGATATGAGCCTTTTTGTTCAAGGGGTCGGAGCCGTCTCCCCGCTCGGTCCTAACGCTGCCACCACCTGGGCTCAACTGCTCGCCGGAAATGAAGCGCCTCGCAAACCTTTGCGGAACGGAGTAACCGGCCGTGAATATTACTACGTACCGGTTCCTGAAAAATTCATTGCCGAAGCCGGTCGCCACCCCCGCCTGCGTCGTTCTGGAACACTTTCGCTAATGGGCGCGGCCGCCGCCTATGACGCTTTGGCGGATGCTGGGTTCCAACCCGAGGTGCAGCTCGGAGCGCGATGCGCAGTGGTTTACGCGATTTGTTCGGGCGGAGTGAATTACTCACGCCGATTCTATCACGAGCTTGTCACCCAGGGCGCCAACGCAGCAAGCCCCATGCTGTTCCCGGAAACAGTATTCAATGCGCCGGCGAGTCATTTAGCCGCTCTGCTAAAGCTGGATGGGCAAAGTTACACACTGGTAGGTGACTCCGCCGTCGGGTTGTCCGCTATTCATTTCGCGGCTCAGCTGCTTACTCATCAAAGCGAGCTCGAGCTTTGCGTTGTAGTCGGCACCGAGGAAGTGGATTGGATACTTTCCGATGCGTTTAATAGCTGGCGCATGGCAACCCGGAATTCGGACTTCGAAGTTTTCGGTAAGCTGTCGGGAACGATTCTTGGCGAAGGTGCGGCGGCGGTCGTGTTAGGGCGTACCAACGGGATCCCTCTCGTCAGGACCGGACCAGGATCAACTTTCTTTTCCAGACAAGATGCGCTCGTTGCCGCTCGGCAGGTCATTCAGCCAATGATTCAGGAAGAAACTCCCGATTGTGTGATTTCCAGCGCCAACGGCACGTTTATCGATCAAATCGAAGGGCGAGTGCTCCAGGAGCTGCTACCCGCGACTTTGGTTTATAGTTATAAACCGGCTCTGGGAGACGCACTTGGTGCAAGCTCACTCTTTCAGACAGTCTTTGCCGCTTTAGCTCTTCGCAACCAGACGGTTCCCGGAACGCGGCGCGGTGGGCACCGGCTTCCCTCCCTCGCTCGTGAGAGTCGTACGATGAAACTGCGCCGGGCTTTGGTAACTGTGATCGGGTTCAGCCAACAGGTGAACTCGTTGTTACTGGGAACTTAGCTTGGTCGTAGCGGCAGCTCGGAGGTGGTCCGCACCTGGAAGGCGCGTTTGCTTGATACTCTCCGCGGAATAGATGATAAGTAAATTTTATGCCCGATAAGCCGGTGGCTCGTTCTTCTGCGGTCGAGGATTACCTGGAGCAGATCCTGGACCTTATCAATACAAAGGGATATGCCCGAGTGGCCGATATTGCTCAAGGCTTGAAGATCTCTCAGGCTAGCGTCACAAACATGGTACAGCGACTTGATGCCGAGGGACTGTTGAAATACGAAAAGTATCGCGGATTGGTGCTGACGACTGCCGGGGAAACGTTGGCTCGCAACATCATGCGACGCCACCAATTGCTAACCGATTTTCTGCGAATGTTGGAGATTGAAGAAGAGGTGGTTTATCACGATGTAGAAGGGATGGAACATCACATCAGCCCACAAACTCTTAATGCAATCGACGCATTAATGGAGGCTCTTCGAAATAATCCCATGGTCCTCTCCAGCATCAAACATCAGCCCCATGGTCACTGAGCACTTCGAGTTCGCTGGTTGGACCGACAATCTCCGGCTCGCCAACGATCAGGTCGAAGTGGTGATCCTCCGAGAGGCCGGTCCAAGGATTATTTCCCTGCGTCCGCTTAACGGCTTCAATGTTTTCAAAGTCGTTGCTGAGGAGAGCGGAAAGTCGCAGGAGGAGACCTGGAAAATTCGGGGTGGCCACCGGCTTTGGACGGCCCCGGAAGATTACGGCGATCCGAACAGTCTTACCTATGTCGTCGATAACTTCCCGGTCGAATACGAAATCAAAGGGGAGTTCCACGCGCAGGTGACCCATTTCATGCAAAAACCGGCACAGATCCGAAGAGATATCTCGGTGCAGTTGGCTGTGGGTGGCCCAAAAATTACCGTCGAACACTTGCTTACTAACCAGGGTAACTCACCTCTTCGATTTGCTCCTTGGGCGCTTTCAGTGATGGCGCCCGGTGGGTCTGCCGTCATCCCGCAGCCTCCGCTCGGAACTCATCCGAAAGACTTTTTGCCCAATCGATCGTTAACCCTGTGGCCGTTTACCGATCTGAGTGATGATCGGATTCGTTTCGGACAGCGTTTTATCCGGTTCCAGCAAGCCGATCGCGGGCCGATTAAATTTGGTTTACGTCATACCGAAAAATGGGCCGGCTATGTCCTGGGAGATCATCTGTTTCTGAAGACCATCCCTTTGATCGAAGGGAAACAGTATCCGGACCTGGGTTCAAATTTCGAACTGTTCACGAACGAGGAGTTTCTTGAGTTGGAGAGTCTCGGCCCGTACGAGGCGATTTCTCCGGGTGAGACCGCGAAGCACACCGAAATCTGGGCGGTATTTTCCGGAATCCGATTACCGCATCTTTATGATGAGGAAGGGTTCGCTGAGGCCATCGATCCTTATCTCAAGCAGCTCTTATGAGACGAACGATCCTCGCCGCTGCGGCGCTCGCAGCCTTGGTGTCGAGTTGTGTTACTGATGAGTTCCAGCAGACCAAAGCGCAAGTGGCGCAGAGTATCGCCGCAGAACAACCAGGCGATTACTACATCGGCCGTCGTTTTTATCGCCGGTATTATTTTTTTTGGGGCTATGTGCGCGGACCACGACAGCCCTGGAGTAGCGGTCAATTGGTGATGCTGAATGAACAAAAGGTTTTGGCCCCCGATCGGCAGGCAAACGCCATGGGTTACGATAATAACACCGAATATCGGCTGGACGGGTATTTTTCAGGCCAGACAGTCTATGAACCCGCATCGAACGCGTTCTATCCTGAGTTTATCCTTACCGGATACAAAGAGATCTCAACAAATCCTCCGCGGATTTTTCGCGATCCGAAGGCTACCGATCCAAATCGGCTGGTGATCGACAAGCCCGAGTGACGTGTTTATCATCAGTCGCGCCTCATAGACTTATGGGGCACTTGCCCGGGAGGGGTTTAACGCGTGCCTGAAACGGAAAAATTCGAACATTTCCAAGTTCTGCGGCGACCCGATGGGTCGCTCTGGGAGTTGGGACGGGGTGCAATGGGAGTCACTTACAAGGCTTTCGATACGAACCTGCGATGCGATGTCGCCCTGAAAGTCATCAATCCGCAGTTCCTGAATAGCGAGACGGCCCGGCAGCGATTTCTGCGAGAAGCGCGTGCCGCAGCTCAGCTTCGACATCCCAATGTTGCCTCCGTTTTCCATCTAGGAAATGTCTCGGACAGCTTCTTCTACGCAATGGAATATGTGGAGGGAGAAACCGTGGAACACCGGGTCGAGCAAGAGGGTTCATTAGACCCCTCCCTCGCAGTGCGAATCACTCGCCAGGTCGCGCGAGCCTTGATTGCCGCAGACAAGCAGCAACTCGTTCATCGGGATATTAAGCCGTCCAATATCATGTTGGTTCGCGATGAAGACGAAGATCATCTGCTAGTCAAAGTGATCGATTTTGGATTGGCGAAATCGCTTTCGTCCGGTGCCGATCAATCCGTGACGGTTACCAGCGGTGGCTTTGTCGGTACGCCGCACTTTGCCAGCCCAGAACAACTCGAAGAGCGAGATATCGATATCCGTTCCGATATTTATTCCTTGGGAGCGACCTTGTGGTTTATGCTTACCGGGAAACCACCTTTCCAAGGATCGATGGCTAGTGTGATCCATCAGCACCTCGGATCGCCGCTTCCATCGGATGTTTTAGCAACTTTCCATCCGCGATTGGCGCGTATTCTCCAGAAGTGTCTGGCGAAAAAACCGGCCGATCGATTCCAGGCTCCGCTTGAAATCAAACAAGCACTGGATGAGGCGCTCACGGATTTAAAGGGTGCTAACTCGACCATCCTCCCCGCCGATTTTCAAGATTCGGCGGCGTCTACTTCGAGTGGCACTGACGGGTTTGTGACTGGCCAGATCATTCAGAATCGTTACGAAATTCTCGGTCAATCGCCGCTGGATGCGACGATCTTCAAAGCAAAGGACTTGCAATCGACCGGCGTACTTGCCCTACGACCGTTTATCGCAACCGGCCGATTCGATACTCAACAGACGGGTGATCTTAAAGCCGAAATCAGTCGATTAAAAAATATCCGTCATCCGAGCCTGACCGAAGTATACGGAATCGAATCATCCGATCGTGGGTTTGTTCTGTTAAGCGAATGGGTGCGAGGCTTTTCTTTTCAGGATCTTCTGCGCGCGCGTCGACTGCTCGGATGGGACGAAACGCTGCGCTTGGTCCGCCCTCTAGCCAAGCTGCTCGACTTTGTCTCGGACAAGAATCTCCTGAAAACAGATCTCACATTGCGGCACGTATATGTCGATCCGGCCGATCCCAGCGATAGCATTTTTGAGCTCCAGCGATTGCCCGTGACCAAATGGCCTCCTTTTCTGGTTAAGCTCGATACTTTGAGCTTGAGCACGGCTTTGCGCAGTCACTTCGTTGGGTCCGCTCAAACGATCGTCCCAGGCCGTCTGCACGCGACATCCCGAACTGCGCCGCAACAATTGGCTCACATGATTTACGAATTGCTCGGCGGCGCCAGCCGGCAGACTCAGACGCCAGCGCCCAATTTTCGCTTCAGCCCGCTTTCTGCTCTTTCCGAGGCCGGCAACGCTATCCTGCGGCCTGCGTTGGTCGGTCCAACCCGTTATGGCTCTGCCATCGACTTTTTGTCTGCTCTTGATCAGGCTGAGACTCAAGCAAAGCGGGGCGCAATTTCCGTGCCGGCGGGAATGCCGGCACCGCTGCCCGATGATTACCCCGCGGCCCAGACCGAACCTCCCCCAGATCAAGACTTGGAAGAGCAACCGAGAACTTCTCGATTCCTTCTCCGAATCATAACCGCGGTTGTCGGGGTGTTTCTTTTGGTCGCCATAGCTGGAGTTCTGACGATCGGCATCTTTCTGCATAAATCCGAGCCCATAAAACCGATAATTCAACAAGGTTTCATTACAGTCACAAGCAAGCCGGACGGAGCGACCGTGAAATCGAACGGGCGCGAACTGGGCAAGACGCCGCTGGTCAAGTATCAGCTCCCGGTCGGCAAGCAGGTCCTTGAAATTGAATTTCCGGGCTATCAACCCCGCTCGGTCGAGGCGGATATAAGCAATGGCTCGATCAATAGCCTCGCGCCAATCGTCCTGGTGAGAGATGTCGGTCAGTTCGTTATCAAAACGAATCCCCCCGGAGTTCCATTTCAGATAGTAGATTCAGAAAACAAGGGGACGTCCGGGATTTCGCCATTAACCGTGCAGAATATGCCTGCCGGCAAATATCAGGTAAAAATCCAGCGGCCCGGTTGGCCGGATATCATCGAAGATGTTGATCTGGCGGCCAACGCTTCGGTGGCTATCCAGCACACGTTCCAGGGAGCAAATGTGTCCCTGAAAAGTGATCCGTCCGGCGCGGCCATCTACTTAGCCGGTGTAGCGATCGGCAAGACACCCCTGAACTACACTCTGCCCTTGGGGCAAGTGGAGCTGACATCGAAAATCGGCTCCTTAGCTCCCGTTACTCAACGGTTTACTCCTGATCCTGACGGAAACTCGGTCATCGAATTCAAGCACACCTACGGTCTGCTCTCGATCACTGCGGACCGCACGGACGCCGAGGTGTTGATTGGCGGCATCAACCTCGGCCGGGTGCCGATTGAGGGTATTTTGCCACCCGGTAGGCACCAAGTAATAGTTAAGACAGCCGGATCTCCTGATCAGACCCGAACTGCGGAAATTCAAGCGAACCATCGGCAGGTGATGCAATTCACTTTCGGTGAAGGTGCTTTGGAGGTGAATCAGTCCAATGAAGCCAACCAGAATGTTCCCACGGCGCAAACGATTCCGCCGCAACCAACCGCTGCACCCACGGCGATCGGAGTCTCCAAGCCAACCAATACGGTCTTTCATGGAAATACTTTTCCGACAGTTCGATCAACGCCTAATCCGAGCCCGTCAGCAGTTATCAGCCGTCCTCGCGTATCAGAGACTCCGGTGTATCGCACCAAAGAACAATGGGAACAGGCAAAGAAAGAGGCCTACCGCAAGTTCGATTCAGATTGGGATGCCCGGAAGGACGCGATGAAGCAGGAGAAGAAGTATTTCGAGTACTGGATCGATCATAGCTCTGGTGCAGTCAAAGATCGGTGGAAATACAAAAAAAAGGTGCTCGAAGATAAGATGGATCAGCTCGATGACCTGAAGGATCGCGCGAAGGACTCGCTCAAGCAGAAGTGGGGCGACGATTGATGCAATGTCTGCTCATGCTGCCCGGCGGCATTTAGTAGTTTGCTTTTCAGCAAGCGGCTTTGCCGTCGAAACCAAACGTATCTCTCCTTTGTGCAAACCAGCAGTTGGTGCAGAAACCGGACTACGAAGGGTCCACCACAATTCTGATCTGGGAATCTTCGCCGGCCGTACGTGGCTCGGTCACGCTCAATGACCTGCCAGGCGTAGTGCTGGCAGAGGGTTGTAAAATCTCGATTCGAATCTTTCCGTGGACGGAGTTCCAGGAACATGGCAGACGCCGCCAGCAGGTCCCGGCGAATTTATCAGCTACATTCGCGCTGCCGCAATAGATCGCTTTGAACATCAAACCCTGGCTTTTGAATAACGCCGTCCGGAAAACCTCCAGTCGCGGTATCGAGCAGTCTGAGAACGAAAGGATGCCGACGCCGATAAATGCAAAAAAAGAAACGCCGATAAGGGTTTTTCGTAGCATGGGCTTCCAGAGTCGGACGGCTAACCGATATCCATAGCAGAGTGTTCGCTCACGGTCAAAAAATTTGCTTGGCGCAGCAGCCGCTCTGCTAGATTCGCGCCAGGGACCGTGGTTCAATGCAATATGGCTTCGACGGAGCGCTCCCATGAAAGTCATTTGATTGAGATCCTCTGCACGTTACAAGATCGCGGAGTCGATTTTGTTGTTGCCGGTGGGGTTGCCGCTGTGCTGCACGGGGTGGAGAGGATGACTCTCGATCTGGATGTTGCGGTTTCCCTCGATCCGAATAATCTGAGATGCTTTTTGTCCGCTCTGGATGAGCTGCGATTGGTTCCACGCGCGCCAATTCCAGCCGATACTATTTTGGACGCCGCGCGGGTAGAGGAGCTTATTCGAGAAAAAAATGCGCTCGTCTTTACGTTTTGGAATCCACAAGAACCTTATCGGCAGATCGATATGTTCTTAACCCGGGAGAATAGTTTTGACGGTCTGGTCGCTGACGCCCATGCTTTGACCATTCGAGGCAGAACCATTCGAGTTGCTTCGCGGCGCAAGTTGATCGAAATGAAAAGTCGCGTTCGACCGATTCGTGAGAAGGACTTGAACGATATAAAAGCCCTCACAAAAATCGACGAGAACAAACCGGCACCTGATGGAAGACCAACTAGAGAGTAGTCCATTTGGAATCAATCTGGCTGTCTGGGCGAAACTGGGATCGGAAGATTTCGATGGCCACACCGAGTTTGCCAGCATGGATGCGGAGCAGCGGCTCACCTGGCTTTCTGAGATTGCCAAATTTGTCCATGACGCACGTCAATATCGGGAAACTGGCGCCTTCCGAAGTCCCTTGGAATAAGAAAATGCTCAAGAAATTGCGCCTTTGGTTGACCTATGGTTTGCCCGAAATGCCAGGCCGAGTCGGGTGACGCATTTTGCCCAAACTGCGGATTGGATCTGCAGATTCATCGACAGGTCGAAACCCTTCAGAAAGAGGTTTCCGAGCTTCGTGGGCTCTTGAGTGATCTTCGATCGAGCCTGGCCCGGAACTCAATCGGAACGAAGGTAGCCGAGATCGGACCAGCTCCGCCGCCGATTCCAGTGCCGCCGCCGCTGCCAGCTCGATCGATCCAAGCTTGGCGTGAATCGGCCACCCCGCCGGCGGGAAACAAGGGCACTCCTCCACCGCGCTCCGCCGAGGTGACTTTGGGTCAACGATGGTTTCTCGGAATTGGCGTGTTCGTGCTGCTCTTGGCAATTGGCTTCTTTCTAAAGTATGCCTTTGATGAACAATGGATCCGACCTCCGGTACAAATCACCTTTGGTATGCTGGTGGGAATTTTGCTGATTGGCGGTGGCGAGATTTGCCGCCGCCGTAAATGGGCCGGATTGGACATCAGCTTTGCTGCTCTGGGTTTGGGCGCCCTCTATCTCAGCGTTTATGCCGCCAACCAGATCTATCGGCTCATGCCCGATGGGCTCACCATATTCGTCGTGCTAATTGTTAGCACGGTCGGGCTCCTCATTTCCTTTCTGTGGGATTCTCGAGTCTTGGGCGTGCTGAGTTTCCTGGGCGGCTATTTGTCACCGCTGCTGTTTCATTCCGACGAGGTCGGTAATTGGGTATTCTTTGGCTACCTGTCCGCTCTCAATATTGCCACCACGCTGTTGGCCTATGTGAAACGCTGGCCCTCGCTCTCGTGGATTGGAGCGATATTGAGCTGGATCGCCTTCCAGGTCTGGTCATCATCTCGTCCAACCCCCGAGCAATGGGGATACGCCTTCGGCTTCACTCAGTTGTCCTTGTTCCTCTACTCGATCTTTCCGTTTTTCCGGATCGGTTCCTTGACCGCTGGCTGGCGGCTTACCGGAGTTTTCATTGCCCTGGTCAACGGCTGGCTTTGCGTCTGGAAATCGGCCGAGCTTCTGCAGTACGACAAAAATCAGTTGTCGATTGTTACACTTGCATACTCAGTTGTTGCTCTCTCACTTGCTCTTGTATTCTGGCGTCGTTCGGAAGGTGCGCCGCCGGCAGCGCCCGGCTCATACGGACCTTCCGTAACCTGGTTGATTGCGCAGGGATTGATCTATCTGCTGCTGACCTGGGCAGTGATCCTTTCAGATAAATGGACAACCCTTTTCTGGGCTGCTCAGATGATCGCTACCTACTGGATTGCGGCCAAAGCCAAGGATCGCGTACTCTTGCAAGGTACGATTATTCTCGGAGCCATCGTAACATTTCGATTTCTTTTCGTCGATGTCGACATTCTTGGCTTCTCTTTGGTCAATCAGCGATTTGTCGACGATCTCTTTTCTCGTTGGCTGGTCGGCTGGTTCGTGATCGCGTGCCTGCTAGCCGTTTGGTGCTTGGCTTCCCGCGGCTTGGTGAATGGAGTCCACCCTGGTTTGGCTCATTGGTTCGAGATTATTGGGATGCTGAGCCTGTTCGGTTTCCTCAATGGAGAACTCGCACGCCTCAGCTGGGATTGGGCGTTCCCGGTCACGTTGGCTGCATTCTCGATCCTCTGGACGCTCTTTGCCGCCTCCTTGCTCGTGACCGGCTTTTTCTGGAAACGCAAGTTTTACCGGATGTGCGCGATCGTCCTCCTATTCATCACAGTTGGGAAAGTACTTATCTTCGATACTGCCGAAGTGAGTGCTCCCTACCGCATATTATCGTGCGCGGTACTGGGAGGCATTCTGGTAGCATTGTCTGCCTTGTACTATCGGTTCGCCGCGCGGTTACTGTCCGCGCGGCCGCCTGACTCCTCCGTTGTAAAGAAATAGATCTATCCAGCAGCAGCTCGGATAGTTGGTAATGCTTCTTCCAGGCTCGCCAGATTATTGATCGACAATACTTCAGTCCCTTTGCGAATCCGGGTCACCAGGCCAGCAAGAACCGAACCTGGGCCAAGCTCCAGGAACAGATCACAGCCGGCTCGATCGATCAGGTATTCGACGCTTTGTACCCATCGAACCGAACCTGTTACCTGATCGCTCAAGGTCGCCTGAATCTCTGCCGGGTCATGTACCGCCGACCCCGTGACGTTCGCCACGACCGTCAAGCGAGGAGCCCGAATGGTGGCTGCGGCCAGCTCAGCCTTCAGCCGTTGTTTAGCGCTGCTCATCAGCCGGGAATGGAAAGCGCCGGCCACTGTTAAGGGTACCGCTCGCCTGACCCCTCTCGCTTTGGCGATCGCGATCGCGTTCTCGATTTTGGGGACTTCACCTGACAAAACGATCTGTCCCGGTGCGTTCAAATTGGCTATATCGACCTCGGCCTCCGCTGCGACTTGGCAGATGAGCGATTCTTCGCCGCCCACGAATGCCGCCATCGTCCCCCTCGTTTCGTTGCAGGCCTCGTCCATAAAACGGCTTCGCTCTGCAACTAAGTGCAGCCCGGTGGCAAAATCGAAGGTCTCCGCGGCTGCATGCGCGGTAAACTCACCCAGAGAAAGTCCAGCAGCAGCGACGGCGGGGATTGGGCCCGCCTCTTCCTCGATCACCCGTAACACCGCCAGACCATGAACATAAAGCACGACTTGGCAATGCCGCGTCTTGGTCAACTCTTCCATCGGACCGTCAAAGGCGAGCTGACTTAGCGGTCTGCCCAGTCGGCGATCAGCTTCCGCGAAGAGATTCGCCGCAACTGCGTAACGGCCAGCGAAATCTTTCCCCATTCCAACTTGCTGTGCACCTTGTCCTGAAAAGAGCAGTCCGATCTTTCTCGGCATACGCCGATCATGAAGGATCAGACCGTGTGCGTCAAATCGCGCCAGCCTGCTGGGCTCTCCACCAATTGTGTGTCAGAGTTAAAATAGGCATCACAAGAAAGTAGGCCGGACGATGCGCTTGCTAAACCGTGGCGACCTGTAAAAACTAACCCACCTTGTGCCCCACACCGGTAACGTGCGCGAAGTTCGCCGGAATGAATCAACGGGCAAAGCAAACCCACACCACCAACCATTGATCCGAATGGAGCCAGTGGCCTTCGATCCAGTACCAACCACGAGGATCTTGAACCCAATGGCCCGGAACCCATTTGGCTACAGGACGAGGAGGGAGAATATAATGACCGGGCACCCAAATATATTTGTGACCATTCCATCGCCAGTGGCCAGGGATCCAAACATAAGTGGGTGCAGGTGGCAACGGGGGCGTTTCGGCAATAACAGCCGGAGGACCGATGCGCACATAGATTCGGGCGTGCGCCTCCGGTGGAATGAAAAGGAAGCCGAAGACAATGAGCGCCAGTAAGCCAGTGCGTACCGGTCGGGATTCAGCTGGGGACTTCGCGATTCTAATCGGCGAATTTTTCATCCACGATCTAATGTTGAGAGACCGGAGAATGCTGCAAGAGAAGCTTAAGTTTGGAGCGTAGCAACTCTTGATAGGAACGGCCTGGCCAACCCTTCAGCGATTGCGCAAAATTTTGTTTGGCGCGAAAGCCGCGACAATTAACCAATTGGGAAGGTATCCCGTCCGGAGATTAGAATGGAACGACTGCCGGAGGCGGGCCTTCGTCGGACGGTTGCAGGGCGAGATGCTTTAATGCGCAGCCTCGTACAAGCTGTTTATCGCTTCCGGGACGCCACCCTGGTTGCCGAAAAGAAGGATGACTTCGGCAACGCGCTTCAGAATCTCTATCGGGAGTTAGAGCGAGCGGAAAGTGTAGTTGGACCTTCCTAACCGTCCCCGGTTCTTTTCGCTCGTTTGGCCCTGAAGAATCCGCGCGATTCTTTCTCTCGTGCCGCCGATCACTATTTTGTGCAGGCGATGGGAGATCAAATCCACTAGATTTCTGAGGCTCCCGGAGATTATAAGTCCGGTGTGAGGTGGGCATAATGTCTGCCGAATTGAGCGGTGAACGCGCAAGGCAAACGGGCCTGTCAGGTTTGCGGCACTGTACTAAGTGGCGATAGCGATTTATGTCCGGTTTGTGCTCTACATGCCGCTCTCAAACCCAAGAGTGATTCTTGTTCGGATATTTCTTCCGAGTTTCGCTTTGAGCACTACCAGGTTCTCAAGAACGAAGACGAAATACCGATCGAGCTCGGACACGGCGCAATGGGAGTCACTTACAAAGCCTTTGACGTCCATCTGGAACGCCCGGTTGCCTTGAAGATCATTAGCGCTCGATTCATCGGCGACGAGTCAGCCCGGCACCGTTTTGTCCGGGAAGCCCGAGCGGCGGGCAGCGTCCGTCATCCCAATGTGGCCTCGGTGTTCCATCTGGGCGAAACCGGCGGCAACTACTTTTACGCGATGGAGTTTGTCGAAGGTGAAACATTGGAAAAACTTATCCAGCGGTCCGGCAAGTTGGATACAGATGTAGCCCTCGAAGTAGTGGGACAAGTCGCCGCTGGGTTAACGGCCATCCACAAACAGCATCTGGTCCATCGGGACATCAAACCCAGCAATATAATGGTCAGTTTAGAGGATGGCCGGGTGGAGAGCGCCAAAATCATCGACCTTGGCCTGGCGAAAGGAGTGGTCGAACAAGACACGATTTCGACTGCGGGAAGTTTTACCGGCACACCCGGCTATGCTAGCCCTGAACAGTTTGCCGGGATCGGTACCGATATTCGTTCCGACTTGTATTCATTGGGGGTCACGCTTTGGGAAATGCTTTCGGGGAAGCTACCTTTCCAAGGCTCTGCTGCAGAGCTGATGTACCAGCATCTACATGCTCCGCTTCCGAGCGAAAAATTGAAGAGCGTTCCGGCGCCGATTATCGTGTTGATGGAAATTCTGCTGGCCAAAGATCCGGGCCAACGTTTTCCAGGGCCGGCTCAACTGCAGAAAGCTCTGCCAAGAGTGAGAGAAGCGATTGATTCCAGGTTACGTCTGACCGCAAACGATCTGCGCTCGATTGGTAATCAATCGACCGAGCAATCCAAAGGAATCCAACAAAAGTCGGGAAGGCATCTTCTTCGCTGGCTGGCGGTGTCCGGCCTGTGCTTGACCGGATTACTGCTCGGCTGGTTTTATTTCTCCGGTAAAAAGGGGCCTTATTTAAACCAGCGAGGTGTCGAAGCGACGCCAGCCGAAAAGAGCATCGCGGTTCTTCCCTTCGAAAGCCTCAGCGCCAATAAGGACGACACCTACTTTGCGGACGGTGTCCAGGACGAGATCCTCAACAACCTGGCCAAGATCGTTCAGCTCAAGGTGATCAGCCGTACCTCGGTGATGCAGTATCGGGCGGACGCCAAACGCGATTTGCGCCAAATCGCCAATGCCTTGGGTGTGGCTCATGTGCTCGAGGGAACTGTTCGTCGGGATGGAAACCATGTCCGTGTTAGTACGGAGTTAGTCGATGCTCGTAACGACAACACGATCTGGGCGGAGAGTTATGATCGGGATCTCACCGATATATTTGCCATCCAGAGCGAGGTAGCTCAGACCATCGTCAGAAAGCTGAACGCTACGCTTTCACCAGATGAGAAGAGGTCGATTGAAGCAAAGCCGACTGACAATCTCGAAGCCTATGACCTCTATTTGCGTGCCAATGAGTTGATTATGATCGCTAGCGCCTCTTTGGCTTCCGGAGATATTGAGAGACCGGCGGGTGAAGCTATTGGTTTTCTGGAGCGGGCCATCCAACTCGATCCTAAGTTCACGCTTGCCTACTGCGCGTCTGGGTTAGCCCACGACATTCTGTATTATTACCCCGACGCGACGCCAGAGCGGCGCGCCCTGGCAGATGCGGCGATTAACAGCGCATTACGCTTACAGCCTGATCTTCCCGAGGTTCGCTTGGCCTATGCTTACCACCTCTATTACGGTTATCAGGACTACGAGCAAGCACGGGCGCAATTGGCGATCGCCAAGCGCAGCTTGCCAAACGATGTCAAGGCGATCGCGCTCCAAGCCTACATTGATCGTCAGCAGGGTAACTTCGAAAAAGCGATCCAGCAGCTTAGAGAAGCGATTACGCTGGATCCGCGCAATAAAGTTTCACTGCAAGAGCTCGAATTCACGCTTTATTGCACGCGCCAGTTTAGCGCGGCCGAACAGATATACGATCGGTTGCAGGAAATTTCTCCCGACGACCTCGACCTGAGGGTCCAAAGGGCGGCGGATATGGTCGATAAGAACGGAGACATTACCGCGCTGCGTTCGGCGATTGCCACCCTTCACCCATCCACGGCGAACGATCGAAACGTGCTCACTTGGCGTTTGTTTGTGGCCGAATACGATCGCAATTGGGCGCAAGCGAAGGAAATCATCGAAAAAATGAAAGGCAGTGAGGACCTCGGTCTCTTTGCTATGGGATGGTGGCCGGTTCCCGTTGGCTGTCACTCCATTCTAATCGCTCGGCTCCAGGGAGAACCCGCTGGTGCAAAGCCCAGCTTTGCTGAAGTACGAGGGCAAATGAATCAGAAGATCCAGAAGTCACCACAAAATGCCGCACCACTGCTTAGCCAGTTGGCAGTCGTGGATGCCTTGCTTGATAACAAAGAAGCAGCCGTATCCGAAGCTAAACGCGCCGTCGAACTGTTTCCGATTTCAAAAGATGCTCTACGAGGCCCGCGTACCCTGGTCAATCTGGCCGTGGTCTACGCTTGGACCAACGAGCTGAATTTGGCCTTTGCAACATTGGATTCAGTGACGAAAACGCCGTTTGGTATTTACTACGGCGAATTGAAGCTCAATCCAATCTGGGAACCGCTTCGGAAGGATCCGCGTTTTGAGAAGCTCTTAGCCGAGTTGGCACCGCGGGATTGAGAGGTTCTGGCGAAGCTTGCCGGCGTTTGGCGGCTAGGCAAGCGGAAGCGCGGATCGGTAACAATAAGCAGCATGTGCCGGTTTTCTCGTTGTCTTGCCTTCCTCTTCATTACGCAAGAGATTCTTCCGATCGCACACGCTCAAACGGCCGCCGTCATTCCAGCCGACGAAGCCCTGACATAGGGGCGCCCTTGTTCTGAATCTTACACTAGAGCCCTCCGTTCTCAGTCGCGTTCCAAAAGGGAGGTTTAAGGCGCCTATCGATTTCGTCCGGGTTTTGCCGATCTTCGAGTACGATTTGCCAATCTCTCTACTGCCGTGGGCATTGTTGGCGTTGCTCGATCCGGAGGGATGCCAGAGCGGATCCAATGGGTAAAGCCGGTCTTTGTCTGCGAGGTTGTCTTTGCGGAATGGACTCTCGACGGCGACTTACGGCAGACGACTTTCCTCGGCTGGCGGGATGATAAGACCCCGACTGAAATAGTCGTTGAATAAATCCCGGATAGCCACGAACCGGCAGAAGTGATTTGCGATGATTGCGATCAGTCTGCCGAAGGAGAAAGTGATCAGAACGGGGTGGAGTGAGCCCGTTCCTGCATTGCCAGCCCTGCTCTTCTCGCTTCCGCTTGGTCGCTTCCATCTCTTATCTCAGGTTGTGACCCACATAAAAACTTCAAGCCGCCCTCGCAGCAAGCCGAAGCTCCGAGAGTCGCAAGCATTCCGGAAACCAAAAATGTGTTTCCGCTCCGATTTGATTCTCTGGGTTCAAACACAGCAAAAATAAAGCTTAAACTCCCGTGCGGTGATAATCGGATATTTTGATTCCATATCAGGTTTGCTGATGAGGCGAGCCTTCTTGCGTTCCCGCGTACAGTGAGCCGACTTAAATGAGCCGCCAACCCCTTTTTCAATCGATCAACACTCCCTCGTGCCGCCGATCACGATTTTGTGCAAGCCATGGGAGACCGAATCGACTAGAACTCTAGTTGCCCTGGGAGGCTAGAGTGGTGAAAACGAAAAGCAAGCGGGCCCGTCCGGTTTGCGGCACGCTGTTTCCAGACGACAGCGAGTCATGCCCGGTTTGCGCCCTGCAGGGTGCTCTCGGCAATGAGCAGTCAATTAGTGAATCACCCACAGAGCCAGCTCTTTCCTCTTCCCAGCTCCGGTTCGAGCATTACCAGATCCTAACGCTCGATGACGGAACGCCGCTCGAACTGGGCCGCGGTGCGATGGGAGTGACTTACAAAGCGCTCGATGTAAATCTTCGATATGCGGTAGCGTTGAAGGTCATTAATACCCAATTCATCGGCGACGAATCGGCCCGTCGGCGGTTTGTGCGAGAGGCCCGCGCTGCGGC
>DATNNZ010000297.1:0-35577 GCA_035601575.1 Chthoniobacterales bacterium | reverse complement strand
ACACTGGTCCCGATTCTTGTTTTTCCGCGAGGATTCGCGCCTGGTCCGGCGCGCTGCGCTAAAGCACCACTCAGCGCGTCACGGCCTCGGCTCAAAGACAGTTGAACAGGAGCTAACGGAGAGAACAGAGGTTCTCCGTTAACTCTGTTACCTTCTGTTCAATGAATTTGGTTGCGGCTATGCCGCGCTAGGATCTCCTGTTCAAAACTCCGTCTTCGCGGCCTTTTGTAGAACTTGCCCCTAACGCGTGGCCTCGACTAGTGTACCGTCTCACATATAATGGTGACGTCATCATTATATGTGAGACGGTACACTAGGTCCTGTTCGCCGTTTATTGTAGGCTACTTCTTTCCTTCTTTCCCATGTCCGACAACCCCATTCACGTTGCCAAGATTGCTCGAGAGATCAAACTCCAGCCGAACCAGGTTCGTGCGGTTCGCGCGTTCCTCGCGGATGGTGCCACGGTGCCGTTCATTGCTCGCTACCGAAAAGAGGCCACCGGTTCGCTTGACGAAGTTCAGATTACTGCGATTCGCGATCGTCTGGAGCAACTCGAAGAACTCGATCAACGACGGGAAGCGATCATAAAGAGCTTGGGGGAACGTAACCTTTTGACCGAGGAACTCGGAAAAAAGCTGACTGCGGCAGAAACGATGACGGTGCTGGAAGATATCTACCTTCCGCTCCGTCCAAAAAAACGCACCCGGGCCACAATGGCCAGGGAAAAGGGTCTGGAGCCGCTGGCCGATTTTCTTTTCCAAAATCAAACGAATGCTGCAGCCGATCCGTTTACGGAAGCCCATCGGTTTCTTGTCCAATCCGAAGAGAAGGAAAAGGCTGTCTCGAGCGTTGAAGATGCAATAGCGGGCGCTCGGGATATCCTCGCTGAGCGGATGAATGATGATGAGCGCGCCAGGAAGAGAATGCGGGATTTGTTTCAGGCAAAGGGAATAATCAAATCCAAGGTGGTTGCCGGGAAAGAAGAAGAGGGCGCCAAATTTAAGGATTACTTTGATTGGAACGAACCAGCAGTCAAAGCGCCGTCCCATCGTATTCTCGCTGTCCGGCGAGGTGAATCGGAAGGATTTCTTCATTTTCGGATTCAGCCGCCGGAAGAAGAAGCGCTAAGTATTGTCGAGTCGCTGTTTGTTTGCGGGAACTCACCGTGTGCTGCCCAGGTGAGGGTGGCCGCACACGATTGTTATAGACGCCTTCTCGGGGCATCAATGGAAACCGAAGCGCGGATCGTTCTCAAGAAACGGGCCGATGAAGCAGCGATTCAGGTTTTTAGCGAGAACATTCGCGAACTGCTCATGGCTGCACCACTGGGCCGGAAGAAGGTTTTAGCCATCGATCCTGGTTTCCGAACGGGTTGCAAAATCGTATGCCTTGATCCTCAGGGCCAACTTCTCCACCACGACGTCGTTTACCCGGAACAAGGGGCCCGAAACGCGGATGAGGCTACTACCAAGATTCGGGTCTATTGTGAGCGTTTTGCGGTCGAAGCTATCGCGATCGGTAATGGTACCGGCGGACGGGAAACGGAAATGTTTGTTCGCGGTCTAGGTCTACCGAAATCGATAGTTATCGTAATGGTTAATGAAAGTGGCGCATCGGTCTACTCGGCCTCGGAGGTCGCGCGCCAAGAATTTCCGAATCAGGATGTAACAGTGCGTGGCGCTGTCTCCATCGGGCGAAGGTTGATGGACCCATTGGCGGAGTTGGTAAAGATCGATCCTAAGTCGATCGGCGTTGGTCAATACCAGCACGATGTCGATCAGCGTGCATTGAAGCGATCGCTCGATGACGTTGTGATGCGTTGCGTCAATAGCGTTGGTGTCGAGCTGAATACAGCAAGTCCGCACATCCTGGCTTATGTCTCCGGTTTAAATGCGCAACTTGCGGAAAACATCGTGGCGCACAGGAATGCGAACGGACCGTTTTTGGCCCGACAACAGCTACTGAAGGTTCCGCGCCTGGGACCAAAAGCATTTCAACAGGCGGCCGGTTTTCTCCGCATCCGCGAGGGTACACATCCGCTTGATGCGAGCGCGGTACATCCGGAGAGTTACTCTATTGTCGATCGGATGGCCGCAGATCGAGGTTGTAGGGTCCGCGATCTGATGCGCGATGATTCTTTACGTAAAGGCATCAGACTCGATCAGTACATCACTGATGCCATCGGGCTTCCTACCCTGACCGACATCATGAATGAGCTCGCTAAACCGGGGCGCGACCCTCGAGAGCAATTTGAAATTTTCGCGTTTACGGAAGGCGTCAGCAAACTCGAGGACCTCAAACCGGGACTCAGACTGTCCGGGATTGTGACCAATGTCACCGCCTTTGGCGCATTCATTGATATCGGGGTGCACCAAGACGGTTTGGTACACATCAGCCAACTGAGCGATAACTTCATTAAAAATCCAGCGGACATCGTGAGGGTGCATCAAAAAGTGCATGTGACCGTTCTAGAAGTGGACCTGCCGCGTAAACGAATAGCGCTTTCGATGAAAAGTCGACCGGAGATTGGATCTGCATCCGGATCTCGAACCAACGATCGCGGCCAAATGAGCAAGGGACAGTCAACCACTCGCACCACTACTGTGAAGCCTGCTCAATTTGGTGGCGATTGGTTTACTCAGGCACTGAATAAGAAGCAGTAAGGCATTCGGTAAGCAGAACTTATGATCGGCTTTCAGTATTTCTCCGGCGCGGCTTCGCTGCCACGCTTCAACGCCGATCCCATTGCCACGGATGTCTCAAAGAAATAGCAAACGCAACTTCGAAACCGTCCGGAGTTCGCACAGCAAGGATTCGATAGTTCTGATCCTTCGCCAACTCTAGGGACCAGTTCCCAACGGAGAAAACGTAACGCGCCTGGGCGTCGCCTGTCTGCATTTTCAACGCGGCGGACAGAAGCCGCGGTACGGTCATGACAATTGATTCGGCTTGATCGAACGGCATCTCGATCGACACTGATTCACCCGCTTGCCGCACAAAATCGAAGCAAATTGTCTTTCCGCCCTCGATCACACTGCAAGTTGTGAGTTGCCTACTCACGATCCGAAAAGGACCCCTATGCTCTTGGTCAAATGTTGCCATATTCTTGGAATCCGCCGCAGCTTCGACTTCTGGTTTCCAGGCTGCTAAAGCGGTTTGCAGAATCCGATCAGAGATAGTGGCTTCCGTCGAAGCATTCTCGAGAATGGTCCTGTGTGTGTTCATGACAATTTGCTCTTTTTTCTGCCGTCTGTCAGTTTCATCTAACTGTGACGCCGGTTCTTGTTTAGCAACGCTGTGCAACCAGGTCCGCGAAACTCGTCCACTTCAGATCGGGATAACGATCGTTGTCGATCTCGTCGTAATGCATACTGAACATGGTCTGCAAGTACTGACCTACTTGCCATCGCGGATAGAGCTCGTTCTCGCCCTTAGGGTGGGCCGCTCGTTCGCTTTTGTTTTGAGCACGGAGATCCTCAAGACTGCCTAGACGCACCAATTGAAAGGGCGTCCTCAGCACTTCGTTGGTGAATTTCGCAAGCTCGCGCGGGGTTACGCGGAAGCCCGCAATCCGCAGGGCGCGCGGAGTGCTTTGGTCAAGAGCAGCCGCGGCAGTGTACGCCGCGACGTCGTTCATCGCGGTGAAGCCGATCACCCAGTCGGGGTCCTCCCAGTAGCCAACCAGCTTCTTTTTGAAATCGAACAAAGGAACGTTGTACGTCGTCAGGACTTCGCCAAAAGGTCCATTGAAGATCGATGTCGACGCGATCGGCGCGACGTCGAGCCGCTGGTGAAACTCGCGACGCAGATCCAAGTTGCGGTTTTCACCGGCCGGCAGCGTTCGAAAATCCATGGAAAAATCGGAGGGTATGAAGCGCGGGATGCGAGCTGCAAGCGCTGCCTCCAACAGGACGGATTGCGTATCAATAATTACGTCGCGCAGACCTGACAGGGCAGACACGACACAAGCTGCTCCGTCGCACGCTTTCGCGATGTCAGAGACACTCGCCATATCAACTATCCTGACCTTCACGCCAAGACTTTCCAAAGCCTTCACTTTGTCGGCCGGGGTTCCAATACGCCCAAGCGCCACCACATCCGCTCCGCGCTTAGACAAAGCGCGCGCGATGCGCGTACCCAGATCTCCGGTCGCTCCCGCTAATACGATTTTTTCTGTCATAATGTGTAGTTAGTTATAATTAATTATCGGCTTTCAGTATTTTCCCGGCACGCTCGCCTATGAGAACGCAGGTCGCATCGTGTGGCCGGTCGATACACGAGGCATTCTTTTTAAAACCTCTTTTGGACAGGAGTGACCTGAGCGACAAGCACTGTTGCCTTCGCGATCAAAATCGGCGCTGGTTCGGTTAAGACCATTACTCGGTCAGATCCTTTCGGAGCAGCCCCGTTTGTCGCAAGATCCCATTAGTTTTCTTACCCGCGGTCCTGCCGCAGTGGCCTCGTTTGAATCATCTCAATCGAAGCGTTAGCGAGAAAGATGGCTCTTTACCCGGCATCGACGATTACTTAGTTCTTGCCGGAGTGGTGGCCCTAGCCGACCAATAGAAGTGTCATGGAGCTGCGCCACCTTCGATATTTCGCCGCTGTCGCCGAAGATCTGAGCTTCCGGCGAGCCGCTCGCCGTCTCCATCTTTCTCATACGTCCTTGAGCCAGCAGATCACCGACCTCGAGAACGAAATGAGCCTGAAGCTCTTTAGGCGGAATTCCCGGCGAGTTGAGCTAACTGAGGCCGGCCGAGTTTTTCTGGCCGGAGCACGGCAGACGCTGGTTAGCGCTCAAAGAGCCGCTGCTCAGGCGCAAGAGGTTGCGAAAGGGGAGAGAGGCAGACTGGTGATCGGCAACATCGGTGCGTTGACTCGCACTTTCTTACCGGACGCCTTGGCTGCTTTTCGTCAACTGTTCCCTTTGGTCGAAGTCACCGTCACGCACATGAACTCGCATGCCCAGACCGAGGCATTGTTGGATGGTTCGATTATGTTGGGAATAGGATATCTAGATGCGGGTGTGGAAGAAGAGGATCGTCAGCTACTCGCGACCCAGTTGTTGTTGCAATCACCCTTCGGCATCGTTTATTCAAAGCATCGACGTTCTCCCAAGCGCGGGGTGCCAGAACTAACGGACTTTCGCAACGACACCTTCCTGGCCTTTCTTCCTGAGGTTAGTCCCGCGCATATGCACTGGATCCGCTCGCTTTGTCAGGAAACCAGCGGATTTGAACCTCGTATCGAGTCAATTGTAATCTCCAACGAGGACATGATCAGCATGGTGTCGGCAGGACGAGGAGTCTGGTTAGCACCTGAAATTGCGGTTCCCAGCCGCGTCGAAGCCATTAACTACCAACGGCTTAATGCAATCGAACGAAGGTTGGAAATGTGCGCCATTTGGAAGAAACGGGGGGAATTGCCGGCAACGGTACTACAATTCATAAAAATTTTAAAAGAGTCTGCGAATTCGGACTAATCGAACGATGCAAACGGGGTTGCCATCCCAAATCGTTCCTGCAAGCGACTCGTATCACCGTCTGCCCTAGTCCGCACATCCTGGCTTATGTCTCGGGTTTAAACGATCGCCGCTTTGAAAACATTGCGAAAGTCAACGCACCAAGAGTTTGTAGAGTACCTTCTGCAGCGCCCTGCGGTAGGGCGGGTAGAGTATTCGCGCGGAGTTGAAGTGCGCTTTGACGAATACGCCTTTGGCCTTGCTGAGCGTGAGGAAGCCCTCGTGGCCGTGGTAGTGGCCCATGCCGGACGGGCCGATGCCGCCGAATGGGATGTCATGCTGGACGACTTGCAGCACAGTGTCATTTAGACACACACCGCCGGAGTGGGTCTCGTGCAGCACGCGCTGCTGCTCGGCCTTGTCGTAACCGAAGTAATACAGCGCCAGGGGCCGAGGGCGGTCGTTGATATAGGTTAGCGCATCATCCAGCCGGTCGTAGGGGACCACCGGCAGCAGCGGGCCGAAGATCTCGTCCTGCATCACCTTCATTTCGTCATTCACGTCCAGCATCACATATTGCGGCAGGCGCCGCCCCTGGGCCTCGGGATAGAGCGAGACGATCTTCGCGCCCTTGGCCTCGGCATCGCTGAGGTAGCCCTTCAGGCGCTGCAGCTGGCGTTCGTTGATGATCGCAGTGTAGTCCGGATTGTCCGCGAGCTTCGGAAAGAAGCGTTGCACAGCGTCGCGGTAGGCGGCGACGAACGGATCGACCCGCCTCTTGGGAACCAGCACATAGTCCGGCGCCACGCAAGTCTGCCCGGCGTTGAGTGTCTTGCCGAAGGCTATGCGCTCGGCGGCAGCGGCCAGCGGTACCTCGGCGGAGACGATAGCTGGCGACTTACCTCCCAGCTCGAGAGTCACCGGGGTTAGATTGTCGGCGGCGGCGCGCATCACCTGTCTGCCGACGCCGGTAGAACCGGTGAACAGCAGGTGGTCGAAAGGCAGCTTGGAAAAAGCCATGCCGACATCCGCTTCGCCGAGCACCACCGCCACCAGATCCTCCGGAAAAATGCGCGCCAATAGGGTTTTGACCAGTTGCGAGGTCGCTGGTGTGTATTCGCTCATCTTGATCATCACCCGGTTACCGGCAGCTAGGGCGCCGACCAACGGGCCGATGGCCAGATACAGCGGGTAGTTCCACGGCGCGATCACGCCGACCACGCCGAGCGGCTGATAGACCACGCGGGCCACAGCCGGCTGGAAGGCCATGCCGACCGCGCGGCGCGAGGGCTTCATCCACTTCCTCACCCGTTTGGTGGCATGATGGATACCGTGCAGGCTTGGCATGATCTCGCCCAGCAACGTCTCGTCCGCGGAGCGGTTGCTGAAGTCCTCTGAAATGGCGCGAATCAGGCTGACCTGCTCTTTGAACAGCAGGTCGCGCAGGGCCCTCAGCCATTGGATGCGCTGTTGGGCGGCAGGCATGGGACTCACGCGGAAAGCAGAGCGCTGCTGGGCGAATAGCGCTGTGAGATAATTCATCTGCTGCTGCGTTTGTTGCCGAGTTCGTCTAGATCCGGGAGCATAGGATATGCCTTGGTTTATAAAAGCTATAAACAGCCTGCGGTCAAAAATTGGTGCGGACGGACAAAATCCAATTGTTTTCGAATTGTGGGTGATCATGGCTGACCGCAAATTGGTAGCCCACTCCCACAGTGAGCGTTTTCCGCCCCGACAGCCGGAAACGCCCAAGCACGACTCCCGTTGTAAGGAAGACCTCGTTTTCAGAAACGGGAAACCGATCTCGATTCATGCGAGATCTGGCCGTGTGGGTGATTGCTCACTAACATTAAACATTCGCTGAAAGATGATTTTGTCCCAATTGCCGGGATCGTAGTCTGAACTGCCAGCGATAGAAAGGTTGAGGCGAGAGGTTGCAGCACTGAACGGCTAAGTCGATTGGCCGAGAGCGGCATTATCCGACGCGGGGTCGGCGATCAGCAAGTGCAGCGGTAATCAGCCGCTACCAGTTCGATGCCTCGGAAACGAACAGAGTGGTCGGAAACGTTACCATTACTTCTGCACAAACGGACCGCAATGATTCCGGTCCTGGTCCGGCATCACAATCGAACATGCCCTTCTGGGACCGCCTTGCTAAATGGTCCCGGGAAGCGGCATGTCGCGACACCGCTTCGCTGCCCTTTTTAGTGGTTATGAGGCAATATCGGGACTAATGTGTCCCTTTCGTAAGTTTGGCCCGCCGCTCCGCTTGGAGTGCATCAAGTTTCTTCACCTGATCGGCGTTCAAATATTTCGCAGCGCCATTGTGAAAGTCGGTTTGCAACTGCATCGCTTGCTTGAGCTTTTGCAGCTTGCCCATAGATTTGTCCGCTTCCAGTGCCTCTGCCTTTTTGTCCCTCTCTGCAACTAAGGGAGCTATCTGTTTCTGTTGCTGCTCGGTCAGTTGCAGTTTTTTGGTAAGTTCAGCCATTTGCAGTTTCGGCATCGCTTGCTGAGCCAGGGAGATGGCCGCAACACTCAAGAAGACGATGGCGAAAGTCAGGCATTGGCGGAACCGCTTATTATTTTTCATTTCCTGAATCTTATTTCTGGGTTTGAGAGGAGACACTTCAGTCCTTGCAGGGGCAGCTGGCGTCACGTCCTGAAACCGAACGAAGTCCTGCGCCGGGCGATCTCAGAAAGAGGCGTTTGGGGGCGGTAGGAAATCGAACGAGCCAGCCTCTTTGCTTTTACTCACAACCCAATGTTCAGAACAAGCACCAAGTGCAGAAAGTAGACGCACCTTCCAGGTGCGAACCACCTTCGCTCTTCGAGCTACGGCTTCGAGCCCCTCAACTTTTCGATCAAGCAAAAGCTGACCGGAATCAGAAAGACAGCGATCAGGCTCGCTGCCAGCATGCCTCCGATCACGGTTGTACCCATCACTTGCCGGGCGATCGCTCCAGATCCTGAAGCTGCCCAGAGTGGTACGCATCCGAGAATGAAGGCGAAGGACGTCATCAAAATCGGCCTTAGACGCAGCCGAGCTCCAGTCAGAGCCGCCTCTACCACCGGTGTTCCACGCTCGAATTCCGCTCGGGCGAACTCGACAATTAGAATCGCGTTCTTCGCGACTAACCCAATAATCATCACCAATCCGATTTGAGCATAAACGTTGTTCTCGATCTGAACAAAAGGGGACTCAGTAGCAATCCTTCGCAGATAAAGCATAGCGAAAGCGCCGAAAACCGCGATGGGAGTACTTAACAGCACACTGAAAGGAAGCGACCAGCTCTCGTAAAGCGCTGCCAGGATCAGGAAGACAAACAGCAACGAAAAACCAAATATCATGGCAGGCGGCACCCCTTTTTGAGCCAATTTCTCCTGGAACGACATCCCGAGATAATCGTAACCCATCTCAGGAGGCATCGTTAGCGCAAAGACTTCTTCCAACGCATACATGGCTTGTTGAGAGGAGTAACCAGATGCGGGAGTGGCGTTGATTTGCGCGCACCCGTACAAGTTATATCTCATTGTGAATTCGGGTCCGGTGCGGCTTTCTATCCGAGTAAGGCCGCTTAACGGAACCATTTGTTGGCTGCCGTTGCGCACGTAAAACTGACCAAGGTTCTCCAGATTGGCTCGGTACTCGCCTTCTGCTTGGACGTAGACCTGCCATTCTCGCCCAAACCGATTGAAATAGTTTACAAACGATCCGCCCATGAACGTCTGAATCGTCTGGTAAATGTCACTGACAGCGACTCCTTGTTTCAACGCTCGCTCCAAGTCTACGTCAATGTAGACCTGCGGCACGCTCGGTTGGAACGTAGTGCTCAACTGAGCCAGCTCTGGACGCTTCCGAGCCGCATTTAAGAATGCGGTCACGTTGGTCGACAAAAGATCAGGATCACCACCCGAGCGATCTTCCAAAACGAAGGTGATGTCGCCAGATGTACCGGCTCCCGGAATCGCCGGCGGAGAAAAGGCAAATGCCATACCCTGAGGCATCTGCACCAGAAGGCGATTCAGTCGCGATTTGATCTCAGGGTAGAGCTCGCTCTTTTTCCTGCGATCTTCCCAAGGCTTGAGCGTTACGAAAAAGAATCCGCTATAGGTGCTTTGCACTCCGCTCAGAAGACTGGACCCAATGGTGGTCGTAACGTACTGGACACCTGGGCTATCAGCGAGCGTCGTTTCAATTTTACGACAAACCTCGTCGGTCCTTTGCAATGACGCTGCTTCCGGCAATTGCAAATTGACGTAAAAAAAACCCTGATCCTCGTCGGGAAGAAATCCGGTCGGAAGTTTTTTGCCGATCAGGAAGGCGGCAACACTGAATCCGAGCAACACAATCAATGCCAATCCGGCGCGGCGAACGAAAAAGCCGGAAACACGAACATAGTGGTGAGTGGCGACTCCGAACAGATGATTGAACCAATCGAAGAATTTCCCCAATAATCCTCGGCTCGGGAGACGGGGTCTCAGCAACAGCGCGCACAAGGCGGGACTGAGCGTTAGTGCGTTGAATGCTGAAATCAAAACCGAGACAGCGATAGTCACCGCAAATTGTTGATAGAGCCGTCCCGTAATCCCTGGAATGAAGGCAGTAGGTACGAAAACGGATGCCAGCACCAGAGCCACACCGATCACTGGACCAGTGATCTCTTTCATCGCCCTCTTGGTCGCCTCTTTGGGCGAAAGTCCATCCTGAATATGCCGTTCGACCGCTTCTACCACCACGATTGCATCATCGACGACTAAGCCAATGGCTAAGACCAATCCAAATAGTGAAAGTGTGTTGATCGAAAATCCCAACAGAGGGAAGAAAATGAATGTGCCGACCAGCGAAACCGGCACAGCGAAGAGCGGAACCAATGTCGCGCGCCAACTCTGCAGGAAGAGATAAACTACCAGGATCACCAGCGCAATCGCCTCCACCAGGGTAACAACAATTTCGTGGATACCTGCCGTGACCGGCTGGGTAGTATCTAAAGAGATCACATAATCAACTCCCCGCGGGAAACGCTGCTTCAGTGTTTCCATTAGCCTTTTGACCCCCTGGGCCGCCGCCAGCGCGTTAGTTCCCGGCAGCTGATAGGCCGAAATGACCGCTGCAGGTTTGCCGTTAAAGCGGCCCCGTGTGTTGTAGGTCTGCGCTCCAAGCTCCACCCGCGCTAAGTCCTTTAGCCTAACCGCACCACCATCTGGTAATTCTCGAATGACAATTTCTTCGAATTGCTCAGGCTTGACCAGACGACCCTGCGAACGAGCGGTGTAGGTATATTCCTGTCCGGTCGGCACCGGTTCACTACCGATTTGACCGGCGGAATTAACGGTATTTTGCGTCTGGACGGCGCTGACGATATCCGGAACAGTGAGGCCGAAGTTCGCCAGCTTCTCTGGCTTTAGCCACAACCGCATCGCGTATTCGCCCGCACCAGAAATCTGCACGCTGGAAATGCCACGTACCCTGGTAAGAGCATCGTTTAGATTGATGTAAGCATAGTTTGATAAGAAAAGCGCATCTCGGCTGTCGTCCGGCGAACAGAGAGCTATTACCATCAACGGAGAAGCAAACGATTTTTGTACGGTGACACCAAGATCGGTAACCGAGCTCGGTAACTGAGACGCGGCCTGCGTCTGTCGCATCTGCACCAAGATCTGATCGGTATTCGGATCGGTGTTTAAATCGAAGTTGATCGTCAACACCATCTGTCCGCTGTTAGCGCTGACCGAATACATGTAGTTCATGTTGTCGACGCCGCTCATCTGCTGCTCAATGGGCGTAGCAACCGATTGCTCGATGGTTCGTGCGTCGGCCCCAAGGTAAGAAGCAGAAACTACCGTCTCGGGAGGCACAATGTCCGGGAACATGGAAACCGGAAGAATCAGTACCGACAAAGCCCCGATGATCAACGTGACCAGCGAGATGACGAGTGCCAATATCGGACGGTTGATGAAAAAACTGGACATGTTAATGCCTAACTTCTCGTCTTTCGATCGGCTTCGCCTAAACTAGTCCGCTTGACCGGCCAACCAATCCTGATGCGGCCGCGAATCGAGTCGGCCAGCCCTTCGACCAAACAGAAACCGGCCGGAATAAAGAAGCTGGCCACCAGACAGGCGGCGAGCATTCCGCCGATTACGGCTGTCCCCATCACTTGACGAGCCACCGCTCCGGCTCCCGAAGCGAGAGCTAAGGGCATGCAGCCGGCAATGAAAGCGAGCGATGTCATTAAGATCGGACGAAATCGAAGCTTCGCCCCGGCCAGAGCGGCTGCCACCAACGCGCTTCCCTTTCTTCTTTCCGCTTCGGCAAACTCGACAATCAAAATCGCATTCTTTGCGACCAAACCAATAATCATGACGAGACCGATCTGGGCGTAAACATTATTCTCGATCTGCACCAGGATGGGAGGTAGGAAGGCCGCGGTCACAGTTCGGCGCAGATAGAGGGCGCCTAATGTTCCAAAAACGGCGATCGGTGTACTGATCAAGACGCTGATTGGAAGAGACCAGCTCTCGTAAAGCGCAGCGAGAATGAGGAATACAAATAACAGCGAAAACGAAAAAATGACAATGGGAGGAGCGCCTTCTTGCGCCCTTTTCTCCTGAAAGGACATCCCGAGATAATCGTACCCAAGTTCGGCGGGCATCGTCTGAGCGAAGACACTCTCCAACGCACTCATGGCCTGCGCTGAGCTAAACCCCGGCGCGGGAATCGCTTGGATCTGAGCACTTCGGTAGAGGTTGTAGCGCATTGTAAACTCGGGATTAAAGCGCCGCTCCACCCGGGTTAGCCCTGCCAGTGGCACGGCTTGGCCATTGCTGTTCCGAACATAAAATGATCCGATCTGATCGGCGCGGGTTCGAAAGTCCCCCTCCGCTTGCACGTAGACCTGCCATTGCCGCCCAAAGCGCGTGAAATAGTTAACAAAAGTTCCTCCCAAAAAGGTCTGCAGAGTGTTGTAAACATCTTTCAACACGACCCCTTGTTTGAGAGCTTTGTCCCGATCTACATCCAGATAAATTTGCGGTACACTCGGCAATAACGTGGTGGTGACGCGGGCTAATTCTCGTCTTTGACTCGCGACGTTCAGGAAGGTGTTAACGTTTTTTGCGAGGAAGTCGGTACCCCGATCGGCGCGATCTTCCAACACAAACGAGACTCCGCCTGCAACCCCAAGGCCGGGAATAGCTGGCGGCGAAAAGGCAAAGACAGTGCCCTCGGGGAGTGTGATCAAGTTGAGATTCAATCGCCCCTTCAGGATCTGGTACTGCTGGGTAATTTTCTTTCTCTCTTCCCACGGATTGAGAGTTACGAAAAAGAATCCGCTGTAACTGCTTTGAACTCCGCTGAGCAGACTGAAGCCGGCGACCGCCGTGGTGTATTCCACCCCCGGAGTCTGGGCAAGAATGCTTTCTATCTTTCGACAAATCTCATCCGTACGTTGAATCGAGGCAGCATTGGGAAGTTGCAAATTAATGTAAAAGAATCCCTGATCCTCATCCGGCAAAAAACTGGTGGGAACTTTCTGTCCAAAAAACAATGCTATGCCGCCGAACAGCACCAGAAAGACAAGCGCGAGGCCGGTGCGCCGAGTAAAAATTGCAGCAGTGTGAACGTATCGATTGGTAATCCATTCGAAAACCCGGTTGAAGCTGTGGAAGAATCGCGCGACCAATCCGTGACTCTGCTTTCGCGGTCGCAGCAAGAGCGCGCACAAGGCGGGGCTTAGCGTGAGCGCGTTGAAAGCAGAAAGCAATACCGAGACGGCTATGGTAACAGCGAATTGCTGATAAAGGCGCCCGGTAATTCCCGGAACAAAAGCGGTCGGCACAAAAACTGCCGCCAAAACCAAGGCCACACCGATTACCGGACCGGTAATCTCCTTCATGGCCTTGAGAGTTGCCTCCCGTGGTGGCAGTCCGTCGTGAAGGTAGCGCTCGACTGCTTCAACGACCACGATTGCATCATCGACCACCAATCCGATCGCCAGAACCAACCCAAACAAAGAGAGCGTATTGATCGAAAATCCGAGCAAAGGGAAGAAGACAAATGTGCCGACCAAGGAAACCGGCACGGCCAATAGCGGAATCAGGGTTGCTCGCCAGCTTTGCAAAAACAGGAACACCACCAAAGCCACCAAAGCCAGCGCCTCCACCAGTGTCTTGATCATCTCATGAATACCCGCGGTCACTGGTTGCGTTGTGTCTAGAGCGATCACGTACTCAAGCCCGGTTGGGAATCGTTGCTTGAGTTCCGTCAAAAGTTTTCTGACACCCTCGGCGGCGGCTAGCGAGTTGGTCCCGGGCAATTGATAGAGTGCAATGATTGAACTCGGTTGTCCGTTCATGCGCGCACGTGTCGAATAGACCTGGGAACCAAGTTCCAATCTGGCTAGATCCTTGAGTCGGACCGTGGCACCGGTTGAACTCTCTCGAACGACGATCTGACCGAACTGTTCCGGAGCGAGCAACGACCCACGAGCCACCGCCATATAGGTAAATTCTTGACCCGGTGGCGCCGGTTCGCCGCCGGCCATACCAACTGGGTTAACCGTATTCTGCTGTTGGACGGCGCTGATAACTTCCGGCACACTGATGTTGAATCGAGCCAGTTGATCAGGGTTTAGCCAAATGCGGATCGCATATTGGCCAGAACCAAAGACTTGCACGTTCGAAATTCCAGGAACGCGTGTTAGCTGATCATTGAGATTGATGTAAGCATAGTTAGTAAGGAATTCAGAACTATAGCGCCCATCGGGCGAGCGAAGTGCAATCAACATCAGCGGAGCAGCAAAAGATTTTTGGACGCTGACACCCTGTGCAACAACTTCGGGTGGAAGTTGAGCGTTCGCCTGCGCCTGTCTCATCTGCGTTAATATCTGATCGGTTTTCGGGTCGCTCGTCTCATCGAAGTTTACCCTTAGCTTCATTTGCCCCGTATTCGCGTTGAGCGAATACATATAATTCATCTTATCCACGCCACTGATCTGTTGTTCGATCGGTGTTGCCACTGACTGCTCCACAGTAAGGGCGTCGGAGCCAGGGTCCGTAGCCGAAACCACAATTTCAGGCGGCGTAATATTGGGAAAAAGTGAGACCGGAACAAAAATCAGAGCGACAACACCAATGATGACAGTAATGAGCGAGATAACGATCGCCAGAATCGGACGCCGAATAAAGAAGGCCGACATAGCTAGCGCCCTGGCGGCGGCGTGGGCGTGCTCCACGCTACGGGTTTGACCGTTTGGCCGTCGCGAATTCTTTGCATCCCTTCTACCACAACCTGGTCTCCAACCTTAAGCCCATCTTCAATAATCCAGAGCGAACCTACCTTTTCGCCCACCTTTACTTGCCGGATCTGCACTCGATTCGTTCCATCGACAACGCCTACCTCATAACTGGTTTGCAGCTCATTTACTGCACGCTGAGGCACGAGGAGTGCGCCCTGAGTATTTCGGACGGTCACCCGAACACGGACAAACTGGCCCGGACGTAAAATATTGTTCGGGTTCGCAAACAACGCTTCAATTCGGATCGTACCGGTCTGTTGGTCGACCTGTCGATCAATGGTAGCAAATTTACCTTGAATCGGGTAAAGCGAGCCGTCCGCCAAAATGATTTCAACGGGCGGAGCCACTTCGCCAGTCGCATGTGCGCTCTCAATTTTTCGTGCAAGCTTCAGATAGTCTTGCTCGCTGATTTGGAAATACGCCTTAATTGGATCGACCGTTGACATGGTCATTAGCGGCTGGGCATCACTCGGACCAATCAGATCTCCAATTCCAGGGTTAGCGATCCCGGCGACACCGGTAATCGGCGCAGTGATTTTGGTGAATTGCAGATTCAACTCTGCCTGACGGACCGTCGCCTCCTGAGCTTTTACTTCGGCTTTCGCGGCGGCATTCGATTGAATCGCGTTGTCGCGACTCTGCTGGCTCTCTACCTTTTTTTCGAAGAGCTCGGTTTCGCGCTGCTCGGTTTGCTCGGTTTGCAGTTGATTGGCCTGGGCTTGGGCTAGCGACGACTTCGCCTGCTCTAACGCCGCTTCGTAGGTGCTCGGATCGATTTGGAACAGCAGGTCACCTTTCTGCACAACCGCGCCTTCTTTGTAATTTTGGGAAATCAGATGACCGGAAACACGCGCCCGAATATCGGCATTCACTGAGCCATCCAAAGAACCAATCCATTCGCGAACCACCGGCACATCCTGCTGGGCGACTTCCATGACCAGCACTTCCGGGGGCTGGTCCAACACCGCATTAGCGGTAGGCTTTGAACAAGCCGAGAGAAGCCCGAGAGCGGCACCCGATAGGGCAACAGTACCGGCAGAAATTAGTGATCGCCGTGATCTTCGGAAAGTGGATTGGCGCTGCTTGATCAACTGCCAGGGGACTCGCGATCCCTTCGCGGTCGCTTGAACCGAAATCAGTTCGACCAGTTGGGGGAGCCATTTCATAAATCGCACGGTGGATCAGACTTCCGAACCTTGGGCGAGGCAGGCATCCTAATGATCTCGCGAGGTCTAGCTCAAGAGAGAAACAGCGGGGCTGCAAAATCCGAAGGTTGATAGTGACCGGCAGCGTTAATCGCGACGCCGAGTTCTGCTGTTTCCTCCCCGAACCGACCGTTCGCCACTCGAAACCGAACCACTCGTTCTTCTTTGCTGATAGCGCTGCTGGGCACTCGCATTTTGTGCACCTCGCTGGCGCGCCGAAGCCTCACGGTTCAGGCTGTTGGTCAGGTCGTCAGAGGATTGCTTGATCCTATCAGCGCTTCCTGTCTTTTCCCCCTGACTTCGAGTGTTCCCGGGTGAAGGTTTATTCCGAGCAGTTCCTGGCGTAGAGGCGCCATTTGCATCACGCCCTTTGCGATTGGTTTGTTGCCCCGGCGTAGCGGCTCCATTTGCATCGCGACCTTTGCGATTGGTTGGCTGGTTTTGACTGGAGAGATTGTTTTGTCCCGACTGATCTGTCGCGTTGGTCTTGCTCGGTGTGTTAACCGGGTTCCACTGACCGTTATCCCACTTTGACCAATCACCACTATCATCGCGTTTATATACGTTCCCGTCATGTCCGGCATAAAGATTGTCTTGCCCTTTCACTACGCCCGTACTGCCATAGTTCGTCACGACGTGACCGGCTTGAATCGTTTGGTCGCCGCGCGTGACGGTGGACGTACCCCATTGCGCGTAGTAGCCGTGCCCTTGCTGAGTGGTCCATGACGTGTTGGTGCTAGGGTTGTAACCCCACGCGCTCGTTCTTCCGCCGTAGGGATATTGTTGGGTATAGACCCGACCGTACGCGCCGGTCGATGGGTTATACCACGCAGCGCGGCCCGCAGCACTGTATGGGCCGTATGCGTAGCCACCCACAGCGTAGGTGCCGGCATTTGGGTAGTAGACCGCCGACACACCGTAAGTCGCGTAATAAGGGCGGTAAATTGGTACCGGCCCGGGATAGATGTATGGCGGATAATAATAGCCGGTTCCCCAGACCAGAGCCACTCCGGTAGCAACTCCAGCGACATACGCGCCGGAGTAACCGGCCGTATAGCTACAGACAACCTCATCCTGGTTTGATTTTTCTACTTTCACGTAGGTCACGTGATAGACCGGGCTACTGGGCGGAATCGAATAAATCGGCTCGGGAACCTCGGTCACGATCTTCCACCGACCCTTGGGTGAACTGGAGGCAAACCAGACCGCGTTCAAGCAAAGATAATATTGATCGGCTAGCCGGATTACATCGGCGTCGGCATTGGTCGCATAACTCAAATCAGTGCCAGGAATCGGAACGAATTCAGGTTCGCCGGTGTATTCCACTTTTGCCTTACTCTCTGCCTCAGCCCGCTTAACTACGGCAACCGTGGGAACCTGGGCAAGTAGCACCGCGTCTTTCGATTCGTCGGTGCCGGGAACCGAGGCCAGGACTTCGGACACCTCGCTGCCAGGCGGGATCTTCGAAAAATCCTGCGGTAAGTCATTGCCGGCATACGTCCAGGGACCTTCCAACTTCGAAGCGCGAAACCAACGCCCGGTGATGAGATAGTAGAACTGCCCGTCGGTCGTATCTTTGAATACCCAACTACCTGTGTTCGTCGCGTAGCTGAGCTGCGTCCCTGGGATCTTCTTGTACGCCGGTTCGCCGGCAAACGCTATCAACTCGGCTGGTTGATCACTGAAAAAGACTTTGGGCACTCTTGAAGTTTTGGTCGTCCCGGAGGTAGCTGCTTTCTGCACGTGTTCCCAACCGTATGCGGCAGCAAGTTTAGAGAAATCCTCGGGCAACTTTCCTGCCGTGCCCCAGGTTCCATCCAGTGATTTCGCGGTTAACCAGGTTTGGTCGACCAGCAGATAATATTGAGATTGCAACGGCTCGAAAAAAAGGTCCCACCCAGTGTTCAAAACAAACTGAAGTTTCGAACCCTTAATTGGAGCCAGCACCGGTTTACCCTCCACCGCCAACAGGACAGCAGGCTGGGTGGTCACAAATATCAGCGGCGGTTCCGTTTTCACTGACACCGGCTTCACATTTTCCTGGCCAGATTGCAGACTAGCGACCAAGCGATCTAATGAGACAGTGAGCGGTTTGCCTGGAAAATTCGATTTGAGCAGCGTTTCCATTTTGGCTGCTTCGTCGTCAGCCAAAGAAGGGAAACGAACGGCCACGATCTCAATGTTATTGATCAGAACAGTGCGTTTCTCGAGGTTGGCAACTGTGTCGCCTTTCAACTCCTCGATTCCGACCACCGGTTTTTCTCCTTTGGGCGTAAGCGTGAAGGCAACACGTGCTCGTAACTCTCGGAGATTCTTCCATTCATCAACTTGCGGCTGGTAATAGACAAAGCGGACGCCATTCCGATCAATTTCGCGAGGCCAACCTGGATCGAGTGACTTTGATTCGGAATCCGAATAGGTCGATTTCTTTGCGGAATCCAGACATAGCGTCGTTTTGGGCCAAAGCAGCAAGAGAAGAGCGGCGAACAAGAGAGTGCGAGAGAAAGAGGCTTTCATAAGAAAGAGGGAGGAACACCTGGGCAGAACCGGATATATCAGAATCGGTATCCTAAGCCTAGAGATTACGATCAGCGCAATCTAAATTGGAGGACGCGGTCTTCTTCGTGTTCCTTCTATCGGACGGATCGATTACCACTCGCCGATAGCTATTTTCGGTTTCAATTATCACGAGACGAACAAAACTCCAATTGGCCGGTTATTTGCTCGTATGAATGTTCTGGTAAAACCGATGCCGAGCGGATTACGCTGGTCGCGCGAGTCACGAGTCTGCACTCGATGGACTATTTCTTCCACAGCTATCCAAAGGAATTGGCGAAGCAGATCGTTGCTCGATGGGGACCTCCCTCGGATGCATTAGATACGCTTCCGCCGGAAGAAGCGCTCGCTTTCTTTTTGAGTGAAGCGTACCAGGCAAGTCTACTTCGAGAGGAGGACCGTTCGGTCATCTGTCGCCTGATTCTCATCGATCCGATTGAACTTAGTGACGAAGTTGGGCCGCCGAACGGATTACATGTGTTAAAATTCCGCGAGGAGCGGTTGATGCATGAGGAAGAGATCAGGCGCTTAAGCCCGACCGCAACTTTTTATCGATCGTTGATCGGGGTGCGTTGGGACTCCGATCGAGGTTTTCTACTCTGGGGAGTTATCAATTCCGGTTCGCGCTGGATCAACACGACCGATGGCGGCCGCTTGCGCAGTCCGACCGTTCCGAATCGTTTGATCATTCACATCCGCGGACCGGGTAGTTTGATTGCTCTAAAAGGTGAAAATCGCGTCGCCACTCTGCTCAATGGCAAACTCCAGGGTCACGGCTTCAATATCTACGAAGCCAGTTGGCTGGCGAGCCTGCAGGACAGATTTGCGAAGTGGGTGCTTCACGAATGTTTCAAAGGCGGCCATCACTCGGGGGCAACGGTGGAACTGGATTTCACCCGAATGCTTGCCCAGAATGTAACGAGGCGGCTGATTAGCCAGGTCAGACGGGCACGACACGGCGGCATGCTGATCATCGTAGCGAGCCCGAACTGGTACAGGCTAGTCCGTTCCGACGGACCGATTTGCCCGAAGTACTGGATTGAAGACACCAACGCGAGATCGCGTTATCGTGAGCTGATTTTTGCCGCGGTTCGAACACTTTCTGAAGTAGGGGCTCAGCACGGGTTTCTGAAGGTCGGCTGGAAACAGTACCAGGAAATCCGGGATGATCGCCTGGCCGAACTTGATGAATCAATTTTTGAATGCGCCCATCTCCTGGCGGATCTCATGGCGGTGGATGGTGCACTCGTCCTGACCGCGGCCCGAGATATCATCGGCTTCGGCGCGGAAATACATGTACGGACGCAGGAAAACGAAATGGTTTACCGGGCGCTCGATATCGAAGCAGAGCAGGCCATACCGGAACGCGCGGACAACGCCGGCACTCGGCACCGTGCGGCCTATCGGCTTGCTCGGGACCATCCTGAGTGCATGATCACAGTGGTATCCCAAGACGGTAGCGTGCGATACGTGGGAAACCAGAAGGGTCAAGTCACCTATTGGGACATCCTGTCGATTTAATCTTCGAGCTACCCCAATCGAGAGCGAGGTTTCCGATTACGCGCAACGCCGCAAACCAACCTCCAGCCTCGAGTCTCGACAACTGTTTCACTCATGATTTTCCTATTTCGAACCCCTAGGGCATCATCAACATGATCTGGGGCGAGAAAACAGAATCCAAATCGGGGCTTTATCTACTGGAGCCGTACGATCCGAATCGCATCCCCGTGGTATTCGTTCACGGATTACTCTCATCCGGTTATACCTGGCTGAATGTTAGCAATGCGGTTCGAGCGGATCCAGAGATCCGAAGACGATACCAGGTCTGGGCCTTTTTTTATCCGACCGGAAATCCTATTCTCTATTCCGCACTGCGATTGCGTGAAGATCTAGCACTAGCTCAGAAAAAGTATGGTCTGAAACACGGGATCGTTCTGGTCGGACATAGCATGGGCGGCATTCTTTGCCGGCTTCAGGCAACGGACATCGGTCCGGCAGATTGGACTGCAATTTTCCATGCGCGTGCAACCGAGTTGCTTCCTCTCGTTAACACAAAGCCGCTGTTGCGAGACGCGTTACTCTTCCGGGCCAACCCTCTGGTGAAACGAATCATCTTCATTTCAACTCCCCATCGCGGAAGCGCGATTGCCTCGGGAGGTATCGGCGCTCTCGGTGATCGGCTAATTCGATTCCCGGCGATCATCACCAGCAGCGTACCTAGGCAAATAGCGCGGCTGGCCAATGCCAGAGGGATGAGGATCCCAACCAGCATCGATGGGCTATCTCCTAAATCGCCGCTATTTATGGTCTACGACCGGCTACCGATTCGTTCGCCGCACCACTCCATTATTGGTGATCGAGGTAGAGGCGACACCCCAAACAGTTCGGATGGCGTTGTGCCGTATTGGAGTTCACATCTCGATACCGCGAGCTCCGAATTGATCGTCCCGACCGGGCACGGCGCGATGAATAACTCTCTCGCTATCGCGGAGATCCAGCGAATTCTGCGCTTAAATGCCGGAGTGGCCCGTCGGAACCTCGCATCGAGCGGCCAGGGCAGATAGTAAACTTGAGCGAGGGAATAGGGGTCCTTCTAGACGGGCTGCTAGCCCATTCTTTTTCGAAGTTCTACCAACAATCGGTCGGTAGCATTGATTCGAATGAATCCAATGCGCGGAAATTCGAGATCAATAATGACATAAATCGTCACGCTGATCACAGCCGCGAACACAATAATGTGCAACCAACTGCGCGCCTTCGCTTCAGCCATCCCGTATCCGGCGATCAACGAACTAACCAGCGCAAGCCCGACCAGGACAGCGTAGATCATAAAAGGCGGGTGGGTATTGGCTGCTACGATCCGGTTCGTCGAATTTGCGATCCATTCGTTAATCGCCGGAAGGAGAACGTACGAGGCGGTCGGTTGGGTGGTCGGATTTCTGCACGCGGCAATTACCTGGTTTTGAATATCGAGTTTTATCGACGAAGACCGCGAGTATGCCCGTTTGGCCGTACGGATATCGGGGAGCGCCTTAATTGCTTGCAGTTCCGCGTCGAGGTAGTGGCGAAAACTCTCCTTGAGTTTTGTCTGAACCGGCTCGGGCATCAGATCGAGCAGGTAATAGACTTTGCTGAGGGTATTGACTTCCTGAACAACTAATTGTTTTCGCGCATCGAATCGAGACGCGGCTCCGGAAAAGGTGAAGGCAAGAAGGAGCCCAAGCAGACTAAAAACAACCCCTACAACCGCGCCGAGGCCAGCCTTGGCACCCTCAGGATCTACCGCCATTCGCCGGACAGCTATCCAACGCCCGACCTCGAGCAGCAGCAACATTGCGCTAAATAATGCGATAACAAAGAAGGCCGTAAGCAGGGTGTAATCCATAGCAACTTTGCTTTTCCAGATCCGCTGTGACCTCGTTTTTGACAGTTTTCTGGGAAAGAGGAAGGCCGCCGATTATAGGCACACTCAAGTTCGTTCAGTCGAGGACTCATTCAACCAAGCAACGTGCCGCGCTTTGGAACCGGCTTGGTTCCGGACTGATCGACCAAACAGGTTACGGAAAAGCCCGGTAGCATAGGCTGTCCTGCCTTGTGCCGTCTTTGGTAGCGATCCGGCAGCTGCCCTTGCGCGTCAACATAAGAGATCGCGATCACGATCGCAAAGGTCGGAGTTTGGAGAAAATCAGTCGCGGAGGGACCGAAAACGACGCCGAAAAAATTGGCCCGCAGGATCTGCGGGCCGATCATTTATCCCCACAACAACTGCTCGAAAATCGTTCCCTGATTAAGCTGCTTTTTCCAAGATGGTTGCCATCGTTTGCAAGATCATCGCTCCGGAAGTTGCGCCAGCATCCAGTACCCCGCGGGAGCGATCGCCTAGCCGGCTGGCTCGCCCAATTTTAGCGACCAGGTCGCGCGTCGACTCTTTTCCGTTTTCCGCCGCATCGGCCATTTGAGCGAGCGCATCCCGGAACGAAGCACCTTTAATCGCGGCCGATTCGTAGGCCACCACCGCCGGTACTAGGACGTCCATGATTGTCTTATCACCAACCTTGGCTCCGCCCAATTCTTCCAGACCGGTGCGAGCGGCGCGCAGCATTTCGCCGAATGTCTTTTCGTCGATCTGTGGCTTGTCCTTGGCCCGGAGGCTCATTTGCAGAAAAAATGTGCCGTAAAGAGGACCCATTGAGCCGCCGATCTCGGTCAGCAATGTCTGGCCGATCAATCCCAGTCCTTCACTTACGGCGACTTCCCGCTCACCCAATTTCGTTTTAACTAGTGCAAACCCCTTGGCCATATTGATACCATGGTCCCCGTCACCAATTTTACCATCGATCTCGCTCAGGTACGTCTTGTTCGCCTCGATCACCTGGACGAGCGCTAGAACCAATCTTCTACCTTCCGAACTCGGATAACTGGACATCTGCTTTCTGTCATTTGTCATTTGTCATTCAGTTCGCAGCGCCAGCTGCGAACTGCTTCAGTCCCATGCTATCGGCCTCAAGGTCGATCAATGGCCGGAGTTCGTCGTCGATTTTCATCACTGTAAACGTGATTCCCATCATCTCGAGAGAAGTGAAATAATTACCTACATAGGCGCGATGAACCTTCAGTCCTGCTTTACCGAGTAGGTCATACATTTTATTAAAGGCGATATAGAGCTCCATCACAGGAGTAGCACCGAGTCCGGAGACGAGAGCCACTACTTTATCGTCCGACTGGAATGGCAGATCAGACAGGATGTGATCGATCGCGAGTGAGGTGATATCGTCGGCCGATTTCAGATCACTCACCTCCACACCAGGTTCACCGTGATGACCAATGCCGAATTCCATTTTGCCTGGCTCGATAAAAAAGTTCGGCTTGCCTACGGCTGGAATCGTACAAGGAGTCAAACCCACACCGATGCTTCGAGTATTATCGATCGCGCTCTGAGCAACGGCGATTACTTCATCTAACGAACCGCCCAGCGCCGCTTTTGCGCCGCCGACTTTCCACATCAATACCTCTCCTGCAACTCCCCGACGCTTGGCTGCCTCCTCTTTTGGCGCAGATGCGACATCGTCGTTAGCGACCACGGTCTTCACCTCGATGCCTTCAGCCGCGGCCAACTGCTTGGCCATTTTTACATTCATATTGTCACCGGCGTAGTTCCCGTATAAGCAAGCGACTCCCGCTCCCCCGTTCGCGGCTTTGAATGCGTCCAGGAACGCTTGAGCTGACGGAGAGCTGAAGATCTCACCGACCGCAACGGCGTCGCACAAATTTTTGCCGATGTATCCGATGAAAGCGGGCTTGTGCCCGGATCCACCTCCAGTTACCACTCCGACTTTACCCTTGATCGGCGCTCTGACATATTTCAGCACCCGCGGATTCTCCGCCACTGCCGCTACCAGATCCGGGTGAGACTTCACAAATCCGTGTAGCATCTCTTCCACCACCAGATTTGGGTCATTGATGATTCGTTGCATCACTGTTTACCGCTCTATTTAAACCGTTCTTCGATTTCTTTTATCCGTGCGACTTTTGGAGTCGAGCGACCGCCTTGAAACTCTGAAGCCAACCAAATATCGACGAGCATTTTTGCTGACTCAGCGGCTATTACCCGGCCTCCCAATGCCATAATTTGGCAATCATTACTCTTGCGGGAGCGTTCCGTGGAATACGCGTCATGGCAGACCGCTGCACGGATTCCCGGGACTTTATTGGCGGTGATCGCAACTCCAATCCCCGTTCCGCACATGAGAATACCGCGATCGTGTTTTCCCGCCGTGATTGCCTCGGCTACCAGCAAAGCCACATCCGGGTAGATTATCTTCGAGGACCGGTCATCGATCCCGTAGTCCTCGATGGCAATCCCTTGTGACTTTAGATGATCGACAATTGCCGCCTTGAGGTCATACGCCGCATCGTCGGCTCCGATCGCGATTGGTTTTACCGGTGTTTCCATGAACGCTTGATTCGACGTTTATTCCACTCCTACGTCGGTAGCCGCCCAGCGCGAGCCAGGGCAGACCCGGCTCGTACTGGATTCGGCGTAATTTGATTACGGTACCAAAAGAATCTTGAGCGAGTTCTCGCCCTTCTTCATCATTTCCAGGCCCTTTTGATAGTCTTCGAGGGGGAGTTGGTGGGTTACCACACCGCGAGTGGGTAAGCGGCCGTCGCCGATCGCGTCGATCACGAATGGATAGCAGTAGGGGCCAAGATGCACCCCTAATACATCTAGCTGCTTGCGATCGGAGATAATACTCCAATCGACCGTGACCTCGTGCGAGAAGACACTGAACTCCACGAACCGGCCAAGTTTCCGAATCATCTGCAATCCTTGAACAACCGCATTGGGATGGCCGGTCGCTTCGATATAAATATCGCAGCCGTACCCGCCGGTCATCTCCTTCACGATTTTGACCACATCATCTTCCAGCGGATTAAAGACCAGATCCGCGCCGAACTCTTTCGCGAGCTTCAGCCGTTCCGGTTTGACGTCCAGCACTACCAGTTTTTTCGGATTCCGCAGTCGCGCGGCCCCTACCATTCCGAGACCAAGCGTACCTGCGCCCGCCAGCACTACGAAATCGTCCCAGCCGATCTGCGCTCGTTTAATGCACCAGGCCGAGCAAGCGAATGGCTCAACTAATATCGCTTTTTCGATCGGCAGATCCTCCGGTACATGATGGTTAATTCCTTCCTTGGGATACCGCATGTACTCGGCGAAGCCGCCGTTTACATTGTTTTGAAATCCGTAAACATCGTGCTTCTCACACATCCAATATTCGCCGCGCTTACAAAATCGACACTCCCAACAGGGAACGATCTGTTCCGAGATAAGGCGGTCGCCAATTTTCACGTCTCCTCGCTTGGCCACGTTCTCCCCCATCTCAACCACATGACCGAGAAATTCGTGGCCAGGAATCATCGGCGCTTTGATGTAAGGCGGCTGGCCATTGCCGCCCCAGAACGATTCGGCGCCGACATACGATTTGATATCACCGGCGCAAATGCCACAGGCCTCGACTTTGACGATAATGTCATCGGCGCCGGCGCGCGGCACCGGTACTTCTTCTAACCGGTAATCACCGGGCGCGTAGGCTACCACCGCCCGCATGGTCTTAGGTAGATCTTCTTTGACCGTACTCGCGCGAGAGGCGGGTACTGAAACTTCAAGTGTTTGGGGGTTCATAATCGTTTACAGTTTTTTGTTTCTAGAAACATTTCATTCTAAATATCGCCGACAACATCTTTTCAGGAAATCCACTTATCGAAGGTGAGCCACATCTCTATTTTCCCAGCGGTCTGAATCTCGCTCGTTTTCGCGGTCAGATAATCGCGCCCCGTCGCTTACATCAAAGAGATTTAAATCTTCGTCGTTAAAGCTGAGGTAAACCTGCTGGCCAGGTTGATAGCGCTTCGTCACCGGGATACTCGACATCAACAGGATCTCTCCGTATCTCACGCCGACTCGTGTCTCATCCCCCAGATTCTCGACGACGGTGATTTTTCCAACGAAGCTGCCTTCCGCCTCGGTCGCACTGATCCGAATCCCCCAAGGCCGAATGCCAAGTTTCACTTCCTTGCGCGGCCCCAAGCGATTCTCTAGGGACGTACTAAGAGGAAGGGAAAATTGCGTATCCGGAATGATCAACTGGCCAGAGTCGACGACCGCTCGAAAGATATTCATCGGAGGTTCGCCGAGGAAGCCGGCAACGAACTCGTTTGCTGGATGATTGAAGACTTCCAGCGGCGTATCAAATTGCTGGAGCTTGCCTTCGTTCATCACGGCGATTCGATCCGCCAGCGCCATGGCCTCCAACTGATCGTGAGTAACGATAACAGTGGTGAATCGCTGCTCGGCGTGTAACCGCTTAATTTCGGTTCGCAATTCCACCCTGAGCCGCGCATCCAGATGACTGAGGGGTTCATCGAGCAAGAGGACAGCTGGCCGGCGTACCATTGCCCGCGCCATGTTGACCCTTTGTTTTTGCCCGCTACTGAGGACAGCCGGCTTGAGATCGAGCAGCTCTTCGATGCGAAGTGTTCGGGCGATCTCCTTCACCCTTTTCGCGATCTCCTTGCCGTTCACGCCGTGTGCCTTGAGATTAAACGCCAGATTTTCCCGAACCTTAAGAGGCGGATAGAGAGCATAATTCTCAAACGCCAGTCCGACCCCGCGGTCCTTTGGATGTGCCTGATTGACCAATTTGCCGCCAACTCGGATCTCTCCATCCGTGACTGATTCAAGACCGGCAACCATCCGAAGCGTCGTTGATTTGCCGCATCCAGAGGGACCCAGTAAGGCCACGAACTCTCCGTCATTAATCGTGAGATCGAGCTGATCCACCGCCGGCGGCTGGGCCGGGGTATAAATCTTCGTCACTCTTTTCAACCCGAGTTCAGCCATGGGAATACTCCTCCTCGGTCTGAGACGAACGGGCTAGATATCGAGCGTTATCTCGATCAAAAAAGATCAGCGCTCGCGCCGAGACATTGAAATTGACGCGTCGATCCACTTGAAATGTTCGGTGGCCGTCGACGAGCGCTCGGACTCGCTGACCTCCGACCGAATCGATGGTGAGCACTGACTTGGTCCCAAGGGGTTCAAAGCTATAGACGACTCCGTGGAAGCCCGTTTTGCCGTTTGCGGCAATCTCGACGTCCGCCGGACGAAAGCCAATTTGGATCGTGTCGCTCGATAGAGCGTCAAGCATGCAGCCAATATCCTCAGGCACCGAGGCGCTCCACTCTTCGCCAAGCATCTGAAAACGGACCGCTTCACGGCTCTTCCTCTGAATTTTCGCTTCGACGATGTTAATCTCGGGATCTCCAAAGAGCCGAGCTACCTCTACAGTAGCCGGCCGGAAATAAACTTTTTCGGGAGCGCCAAGCTGCAGAATCTGACCGTGATTGATCACTGCGACCCGATCACCCAGGCTCATCGCCTCCAGATAATCATGGGTAACGTAGATGGTTGTTGTCCCGAGCTGATCACGCATCTCTTTGAGCTCCGCCCGCATCGAATGCCTCAATTTGGCATCCAGGTGACTCAGCGGTTCATCCATCAGAAACACGTCCGGCTGGCGCACTAGAGCGCGACCCAAGGCGGTCCTTTGCCTTTGCCCGTTGCTCAATGCCTGGATCGGTCGATTAAGCAAGTGATCGATCTTCAGCATACCCGCAAAATGGCGAACGCGTCGTTCGGCCTCCTGCGCCGGAAGACGATGCTTTGGGCTTTTCAAGGGGAATACCATGTTTTGGTAAACCGTAAGCTGCGGATACAATGCGTAGCTCTCAAAGACCATCGCTACGTTTCGATCTGCGGGTTCGAGCGAATCCACTACTCTAGTTCCAATTCGAACCGATCCGTGATTGGGAGTTACAATTCCTGCGATCAGATTCAGGGTTGTTGTTTTGCCTGCTCCAGCCGGACCGAAGACGGTCAAAAACTCTTGATCGGGAATGTCGAGCGAAACGTTTTCAACTCCCCGGCGTTTGCCGTAGAATTTCGTCAATCCAGTTAGCTGAATACTCGCCATAGTAAGCTCTTCAGCCTTTGACTGCCCCGAACGAAAGTCCACGTACGAGATGTTTCTGTATCAGTAGCGCAAGGATTACCTCGGGAAGAGCAGATATGGCCGCGGCCGCGGCCACTTGACCATAATGGACCGTGTCTGAAGCCAGGTAACGTAGCGCGATAACCGTCGAAGTCTGAACATTGTTCGCCAGCAACAAGGGAAAGGTGAATGCGTTCCAGGCAAAGATGAAACAAAGTAACCCGGCCGCGACCAATCCCGGTTTGACCAATGGTAACAAAACCTGAAGAAACACGCGCCACCAACTGTAGCCGTCAAGCTGGGCGGCGGCTTCGATGTCGGGTGAGATGTCTTCGAAAAATCCACGCAAGATCCAGATCAGGAGAGGAAGCGTGATCAGTTGATAGACCCAAATCAAACCGAGATAGGTATCGTATAGGCCGAGCCGTTGGTAGATCAGATAGAGTGGCAAGATCACCAGGATCTCTGGCGCGAAGCGGAAAGAGAGGATCGTGAAGGCGATATCCTCTTTCAGTTTGAATTGGAACCGAGCGAGAGCATAGGCGGCCGGAACACCGACCACCAGAGAGACCAGGACCGCTGCCACACTGACTATCAGATTGTTGAAGAAGAACCGCGTGTAATCAGAGTGCAGTACCGTGGCATAGTTCTCCAGCGTCGGTGTGAAGATGAACGTCGTAGTTAACATCTGGCTGTCCGGCTTGATCGACATGATCACCATCCAGACTAATGGGAAAAGCGCGAAAAGCGCGTAAGCCAAAAGCAAGATCGTCTGGATCGTCTTACCGATCACAGCTAGCGGTGAAAGCGTGCGCTGGATCATAAAAGTGCGGATCTCATTTCTTAAGCAAATCCTGCCGCGCGTTGTTGAGCCTTTCTCCAGAATCCGATCAGGATGAAACTAACCAGATAAACCAACGCCCAGAGGAACAACATCATCGGAATCGCCTCCGCTAAACCATAGAATGGAAATGCTCGATTGTAGGCCTGAAGCGAAAGACTCATCGTGGAATCCCCCGGTCCGCCTTCCGTCAGTGCGAAAATAATGCTGAACTCCTGAAGTGATAACATGAGCCGAAACACCAAGGTGATCAGTAACACCGGTGTTAACATCGGAAGAGTAAGGTTCTTGAAAACGAACCAAGGTGAACCGCCGTCGATAAGTGCCGCCTCATAGGGCGATCGAGGTAGCGACCTGAGGCCGGCTAAAATGAGAATAATGACGAAAGGGGTATAAACCCAGGCGTCTACCACCACGAGCGAAAACATGGCAGTATCGGGTGAAGCGCCCCACTTGAAATCGCCCAAACCCAACATCTCCATTGGTTGTCGAAGAATTCCAACCGAAGGATTGGTCATCAATTTCCAAATGAGCGTGCCGATCACCGGCGCAATCATCAGCGGAAAAATGAGTACGATACGCAAAAATCTGGAAAGAAAATTCTCGTCGTTCAGCAAAAGCGCCACCCCAACTCCCAGCAGCATTTCGACCGTTGTGCAGAAGAAGGCATACTGGACGGTGATCCAGAGAGAATGCCAGAAATCGGCATTCTGGAACATGGTCACATAATTATCGAAACCGATCAGCGAGGAATCGCTACGGTTGAGACTGTAGTCGGTGAACGAAAGATAGATCGCCGCAAAAAACGGAATCAAAATACCGACGGTCAGAACCAATGTCGGCGCCAGCACTAAGTAAGGGCGAAACCTGCGCCTCCGCGCGTAAGCGGCGGCTTCAGTTGAGTGGCCGGTATCTGGGGGTGGCTGTCCGGTCGCACGACTTGGGGTGGAGGCAACGGTGGTGCTCATCCGAGAAAATTCATTACTCCATTAGTACACCTCTAAGGTGAAAGAGCGCTGAATCCCAATAACAAGATCCAGCGCCCAAAAAAAAACAAAGACTACTGGGTGGATGCCGTCTTCTGCGGTTGATCCAGCTTCAACTTAGATGTCTTCGCCGTAATTCGTTTGGCCAGGTCTGTCATGGCCGATTTTGGATCGGCACCCGAGAGCACAATCTTCTGCAATGTGGCGGCCCATTCTGTCGTGGACTCGGAGAAGTATGGCTGTGGCGTGAACTTTACACTGGTGTTCGCAATGATGGTATTAAATGTATCAAGGTAGCCCGGCATCTTTGCCATCACCGCTTGGAAATCCTTGTTATCCCACACCGATTTGCGGGGCGGATCCACCACGCTGGCGTTGATCGCGGCCCAGGTACCATGCTCTTTGCCGGTAAAGTATTGCACGAAAAGCCACGCTGCTTTCTTGCTCTTCGACGACTTATTGATCGCGACCTGCCAGATCCATTCGTTGGCACCAACCGGATCCCCTTCTTTCATTACCGGAGGCGGCGAATAAGCAATATTGCCGGCCTGGGCTGAGCCACCCGGCACATTTTGGAAATAGCCGAGGATATCCGCATCGAAGAGGATCGCAGCCTTGCCGGCGCCGAAATCGGCTCCGCATTGATACCAGGTGTAATTCGACCACGCGGGCGGACCGGCATCTTTGACCAACTGCGCCTACCGTTTGGTGATATCAATCGACTTGGGGTCGGCTAAGTCCGAGACCAGCTTCCCATCTTTGATTTCGAAATCTTTCGCACCCGCGTTAGTGAAAGTAGTCATATAGCCGGGATGAATCGTTGCCCAGTTTCGCGTGCCCCGGACCGCAACCCCATATGAACCGGATCCCGCCCAGCCCTTCAGTTGTTTGGCGAGCGTGTAAAGCTCATCAAACGTTTTCGGCGGCTTGAGCCCCTTCTCGTCGAAGTACTTTTTGTTGTACGCGATAATATTGGTTTCGAAACCAAGCGGCAGTGCCCATTGACTTCCTGTGCCGGTCGGGTGGCCTGGGATGAGGTCCCATTTTCCTCCGTTCCGGACCCCCTCAAAGATATCGGTATAGTCATATTCCGGATTGGTTTGGCTCGGATCTTTCAAGTAGGAATCGAGTGACTCCATGTAGCCGGCGGTCGCGTAGTCCCACAGCTGATAGGTGCCGGTCATGAACACGTCCGGCGTGCCGTTTTTCGAGGCCAGCGCCGCGGTGAGTTTGTCGAAATAGTTCTCCTCGGGTGTTTCTGAGGTTTCGACATCGATACCGGTTAGGTCCTTGAATTCCTGCAGTCGCTTAATGATAGCATCAGCGTAAGGATGCTTATTGAGCATCACGACCAATTTGGTGCCGGACGCTTGTTTCCAATCAAAGTTGCTTTGGCCTCGGGCGCTACTACCTAGAAAGAGCAGCGTCAGGGCAACCACCGCCGTTGATCGGGCGATCAACGGAATCTTGGGGGAACGATGTTTCATAATGATAGAGAAGTAATTAGCTCTGGGGAATCATTCCCCAAAAACCGCAACCCCCGGTTTTAGGTTCTATTATCACCGAAACCAGCACCAGGGAACCCTTTCAGAGATTAGACCGTTCGCCTGATCGCGCAAGAACTTTTGTTTAGTCTGATGAACTTTTGTAAAGATAGCCGAAATAAAACTACTATTTCTCGATCTAGTGTACTGTGCGAAAATAGCGCGAGTGCGACCACCACCACTTCTCACTCGCAAATGTCAAGCCGTACGCATAAATGTACTGCTGGCTTTAAGTAATCTGCATTGCACTTATCCAAAATGGAGAAAAAGGCGCCCCCCAAGAGCAAGAAGAGCCGAGCCAAGAAAGTCGGTCACCCCACCCGACCCATGTTTCTGGATGAATCCGACATATTGATCAAAGCGACTTGGCTCTACCATCATCGGAATCTGACCCAGGAACAAATCGCCCAACAATTGGGGTTTTCTCGGCCCACCATCGTACGGTTGCTGCGTCAAGCGGCCGAGCAGGGATTAGTCACGGTATCATTGCGGGCCGACGCATTGAGCCGAGTGGAACTTTCTGCTCAACTGGTCGCACGGTTCGGACTGCGTGAAGCGTTCATTGTACCCACGGCCGACGGTGATACCGAAGTCGACCGGAGACGCGCGGTCGGGAAAGCCGGCGCACTCTACCTCGAAGTAAACCTACGGCCCGACCAGATTTTTGCCGTGACCTGGGGCCGGACGATGCTGGAAGTTGCTTTGGCGCTGCGGAACCATCCAGTCCGCGGCTTGGTCGTTGCCCAAACCCTCGGAGGGTTGAATAGCGCGGGTTCCTTCAGCCCATCTCGCGTCACCTCGTTGTTTGCGGAAAAGCTTCATGCCAGGACCTATCATCTTTACGTGCCAGCAATCGTGGCGACCAAGGAGTTACGCAATGTCTTGCTCTCCGATCCGGGTGTTCGCCTCGCTTTGGATATGGCACGCAAAGCTTCTTGCCTGATGGTTGGTATCGGAAAACCGGAAATAGGAGCCGCGGTGGTTGAGACGGGATTTCTTAGTGGCGCTAATCTTCGCCGATTGCTGGCGCAGGGCGCAGTTGGAGACATCACGGCTCGCTATTTCGACATCAACGGAAAACGGGTTCTCGGTGAAGTGGACGATCGAGCGATCGGGCTGCTTTGGGAAGATATCGAAAGTTTGGAGAACGTTGTCGGCGTGGCCTGTGGATCCAACAAAACTAAGGCGATCCTTGGCGCGCTGCGCACTGGATTGTTGGATGTTTTGGTTACCGATGATCGGACCGCAGCCGCAGTGCTGAAATCGGCTTAGGACGGGAGCGCCGGAAACGCCGGCGTTCCCGGCGGCAGCCGTTGATTTCTCGAAACAATTTTGTGCCATCCCATCTCGACGCTTATTGACGGGCTTATAGCCGTCCCGCATGCGTTGCATGCGGCCCGGTTTACTTTTGTTCAATACACCATGAATGAAACCGCGCAATCGGGACACTTATTGTTTTCGCACCTCTCGGCTTCTAAGATTACGTTTCGCTGAAATGCCTAAGCACGTTTTACCTACAGCCGCCGAGTACCAAAACGAGCCGGTTCGACAGCCCGCTCTCAGGGTAATAGATCTTAACGCAGAAGCATCGGGCGAGATGCTCATATCGTGGCACGTGCTCGACATAATCTGTGTTTATTTTCCGTCGAATGTTCGACTCCTTTCGTTGTCGCCATCCCTTCTGGTTCGTTGTCGAGACGAGCACGACGACGGGGACGAAGCGCTTAGGAACCATTTAACTGCATGGCTATGAATATTCCACTTTCGGCGTTGGACTTGTCTCCGATTTCGGCCGGACAAGGGGACGCACGAGCTGTTCGCGATACGGTCGAGCTTGCGCAGTTGGCCGAACGCCTTGGTTATCACAGGTACTGGGTGGCCGAGCATCATAATATTCCGAGCGTCGCGAGTACCGCCCCGGAGATCATGATCGGGCAGATCGCTGCACGGACTTCGCGAATTCGGGTCGGCTCCGGCGGTATCATGCTTCCGAATCACGCTCCGCTCCGGGTGGCAGAGACGTTTCATGTTCTGGAAGCCCTCTATCCAGGGCGCATCGACCTCGGGATCGGTCGCGCACCAGGCACCGATCAACTAACCGCGCTGGCATTGCGCCGGAGCAAGGAGAGACTTGGAGCCGCGGATTTTCCGGCACAGCTCTCTGAGCTCATTGGTCTCAGTAGCGGACAATTACCGGAGAGCCATCCCTTCGCCGGTATCAAAGTCATTCCGACCGATGTCACATTGCCACCGATTTGGGTGCTCGGCTCGACCGAGGACGGAGCGGCGATCGCCGCCGACTTTGGGCTCGGGTTTGCCTTCGCACATCACATCAATCCCGGCGGAGCGCCGTTGGCGCTCGACGTCTATCGATCGAGCTTTCGAGCATCGCGGTGGCTTGATCGACCGCGCATAATTCTCACCGCTCAGGCCATCTGCAGTGAAACTGACAAAGAGGCAGAGCACCTTGCGTCCACATTTGAATTGGCCTGGATCCGCTTACGGAGCGGTCGACCGGCTCCACTATCGCCACCGGACGAGGCATTCGCTTACCAATACTCGGCGGGCGAACAGGAAATGTTGAAATACGCGCGTCTTCACTATTTTGCCGGCGGACCAGCGACGCTCCGAGAAAAGTTGTTGGAACATGTGAATCGGACCGGAGCAGACGAACTCATGATTATCACAACGATTTACGGGCACGCTCAACGGATGCGCTCGTACGAATTGATCGCCAAGAGTTGGCCAGTCGAAGGGAATGACAAATAGCGGATAGCAAATACCAGCAACTGACGATGAATGGTCAGGCGGGCTTGCGCTTTGGCGGAGCGTGAGAAGCAGCTCGACCACCAAACGACGAGGCCGCGGAAAAGCAGGCCATACAGAGAAGACACTTTTAAACAGAAGGAAGCAAAGTTAGCAAAGGAGGGAACGAGAAACGTACGCCGGCGTGTGAAGCTTGACCAGCCAGGCAGAAGAGAGGCACCGCTCGCAGGACAGCCAGCTGCAATCCCGTGATCGTCGCCTTTGGATTAAGCACGCAACGGACGTCGGAAACTTTGCTATCTTTGCTTACTTCTGTTTAAAATTCTTCAGTCCTTCTGTGGGTTGTCGCTACCGCCGCTTCCCGGCAGCATCAACCGGTGGATACCATCTTTTAAACTCAGCTCGTGAAAGTTAATCAGGAGGCCCAGAGGTGCATCGAGCAGCTTCATGTAACTCAAAAGTTGTGCCTTGTGAATCGGGAGCACCGTCTGAACCGCTTTTAATTCCACTAAAAGACAATCGTCGACATACAGGTCAAGCGTCAGCGGTTCGGAAAAGACCAGGCCTTTGTATTCGATTTCAACATCAAGCTGACTGAGAACGGGCACTTCACGTAGCTCGAATTCTCGGAGTATACATCGCTCATAGATGCTCTCGATCAGACCTGCTCCCTTGAGCGTATGGACCTCGATCGCAGCACCAATTACGACTTTGGACCACGCATTTGCCCTCTGGAATTTTGGGTTCATACCTGTCTCTCCTTTGCTCGCCTTATACCAACACTATATACAATAATCTTTTATGTTGTCTATAGTTCGATTTGAGAGATTTGTGTTTCGCCTCGGAACTTGACAGGCGCATCAGGCAGAGATCTTTAAACAGAAGCAAACAAAGTTAGCAAAGTTTAAGACTTCTGCGTAAAACGGATGGCGAGGATCCGACCTCGCCAATATATGCAGAGCCATCGATCACAATGGGCCAAAAGTTGTGTCAGACAAGCTGGGGATCCTTCCCGTGCTTTAGCCGGAACTTGCAAGCCAATCCTTGGTCTGTGCTAGCAAAAGCAGGATAATCGTTTTCGCGTCCTGGATGCGTCCATTATCAATCCAGTCAAGAGCTTCATCCAATCGAAGCTCTACCACTTCAATAGTCTCACCCTCCTCATTGTTGCCGGCAACCTCACCGGCTGGCGAATCGTATTCCGCAATAAAAAAGAAGAGTTTTTCCGTCAGTGAAGAGATAGACCGGCTTGCCGGTGGAACGCGCTAAGCTGACCATTTCGTCCGCGCCGATGGACGGACCGCCAATCCTCAGCACCGCATCAACCTGCGCCACCAGCCTTCGCCCAACCGGATGAAAGATCTC
>DATNNZ010000296.1:0-3069 GCA_035601575.1 Chthoniobacterales bacterium | reverse complement strand
GTAAAGCTAGAGCGCCTTGCCCTCACTCTCGGCCCAACGGACCATCAGTTCATTGCTCGGCTGACTCTTGTCGATCACCTTGCGCGCGGTTTCCGCACCGGCGACCGGCAAGCCGGTAGGATCGAGCAAGCCGACCTGAACGAGGACGGAAGCCTGGTCCCAGTAGATATGCTCATGAACCAGCTTGTCGCCTTCGAACTTGACGATGCCGACGGTTGGGATCTCGACTACCCGTCCGGTTGGTGGCACACCGGGCAGAAGCCAGTCTATCTCCGTGGTATGAGTAAAGTGCACGATGAATTCATCCACGACGCAGTCGGTGCCGACCGTGCGGCTCACGGGAGTGAGCCGGAAATCGGGCGGATTCACCCCGATGAAATGATACTTGTAAAAGCGCTTGAGTTGATCGTGCCCGACGCCTCCCGTCATCGTAGGAATGTGGTTGACGTAGGGTTCCGCCACCATCGTTGCCATGGTGGCATCGACATCACGGGTCTCGAACTCATAGCGGCAGTGCGCTTCCCACAGCGCAACGAGATCCAAACTTGCCATACCTTGCTCCTTTCATCTTAGGTTCAGCTTACGCCCATCATTTTACAAAAAGAGTCAAGCCGACTTGCATAATATTTCTCGATAGCCTCTCGACCAAAAAATGGTCCTTGCGTAGTTACAAAAATCGCGTCCTCAGCGAAGGTCGCGGCGATGGCTGCGGCATCGTTGTTGTTGTATGCCTCACTTTCTCTTCTAAACAAATCGTCAAGCGCTTGGAGCAGCTTAGGATCTGGTGCGTGTGTTTCTTCGGCTAAGGTCGGCAAAGCGAAGCTGATTACCAATCCTAGAAGGGTAACTAAACGGATTTTCATTGTGTCCTCCAGGGATTAGATTGATCGTCGGCCAAACGACCCTTGCTTCGGGATTTTCAAGCTCCAGGAAACGTCCGTGTCGCGAGGGTCAGAGGGAATACCTTAGCTGTTACCGAAAAGATCGCGTGCCCAAGGTTACGCGGATCTAGCTCATTTCACATGGTCACGGAACGAGAACGGCGATCAGTTATTGCTCACTCATCTGCTGCGAATAACTTTAAAAATTATGGCGGTAATTATCGAGTGTTACCTCTTCGCGTTCTGCTCCTGATCTTTCGCGAGGTGCTCTCTCAGCGAACCCAAGTTTTCTCCTACCAACTGCAAGCGTTGGCGCAATTCGGTGGGGGCGGTCACATTCTGCGTGGCGTGGACTACGAATTTCTTGAAGGCAATCACAGACGCGTGGTTTCGAACGTCCCGCTTCATTTCTGAGCCGATTTTATCCCATGGGATCGACCACCCGCAGTGATCGGACGCAAGGCGCATTATCTTCTCGGACTCTGCAGTAGATCGCAAGCTCACGATCTGCGTTTCCGCAGCATTGAGTGCGTTCTTTAGTCGTTGAACACTGTCTCCGCGTGCCGAGATTTCGGCTTCGCATTCATCGGATAGACTGTTTCAGACGGTCGTATGTTTCCCGCCTGATTTCGCGAAGCTCAAAGTCTTCTTTTAGTCTACCGGTTTCGTGCGCTGCATCGGTAGTGTTCCGGTGCGCTATCGCCAATGGCAATCAGTTCTTTTGGCCGGATCGGACTTCGAATAGACAACGTAATGAGGATCGAATTTTCGAAGACCTTTGTACCTGAGAAGAGGCAAACCGGCTTTAAATCAAGCCGTAGGAGCGGCTGAGGGGCTTGTTTAAGGAATCTCGCGATGTCAGTAAAATCGAAAGGCACCAGTGGCGAAACAGCAATGGACCTCTTTGTCTTTTCATTTGTAGCCGTTAGGTGTTGGTAGGGGAACCGTCTTATAATGCGGAACGAAAGCCGTTGTCTTGGGAGTCCGTGGTGACGTACAGAGGACCACGAAAAGAAGAAAAATCGGAATACCGATAATCAGCCTTAGAGTGGTTCCGATTACTTCCCACCTTCGCTGCTGTTGGGTTGGACCAACTAACGGTATGCACTTCATGTAAACAGCAGCAGCTCTGGCGCATTCAGCAGTGTTTTCATATTTGCAATTTCTCCGCGAGAACTGCGCAAGCGCGGTCGTCTAAAATGTCACAGAGCGCTTTGGCATCTGCCGCATACTCTAGGCAGTCTCTGCTCAATCGCGTCCGCAATTGGATTTTGAGCCAATAACTATTAGTCGGATCGGCGATGATTGAGTCGATTTCTTTTTCGATTTGTTGAAGAGTTTTCATAATGTATCTGCCCCGTCCGGTAGACTGGCAATGTGGTTGCTAACTAGGGTCGGGGCTGAGCCCAAGTTTTAGACCCTCAAGTGCGCGTTGGTAGGCCGCTTTTCGCTCGATTTTGTTCCATCCCTTGGAAGCTTTACCCCACCGTGGAGAGCCGTCGTCCTTCCACCGTTCAAATACGATATAGTGACACTCGGTCGCATTGAAGACGTGTCCTTCTGGCGCGATGATGTGCCACTTTTCCAAGTCGAGATCTGCTCCTATCCTGAGACACTCTTTTTTAAGTTTTAGAAGCGTCGTCTTTGCGTCACTTGCTGCTGTTAGGAGTTTTTCAGGTCCTGATTTTAAAAGCTCTTTTGTCAGTCTCATTTTTGTTTTTTCTGTTATCGTTTGGCCCATCTCGCCTTCGCGGCTTTCGCTGCTCGCGCCTTAGCCTTAGGTGTTCCGGCAATCGCCTTCGCTGCCTTCGCTGCTGCCTTGGCTTTCGCTTGGGGATTTCCAGCTAGTGCCTTACCGCCTTTAGATCCGATGCGTCTAAGGAATTGCTTAATGGATTCGTCCACAGAATCCCCATTATACTACGTGGCTGCCAACAAGCAAAAAGAGCTTTTCCGAGAAGAGAGGTGCCCCCAGCGGGTATACACAAACCCTACGGTAACTCGTCGAGAATAGTATGGGAGAATGCAGGAAAGACTAACGAGACTCTGTTGAGATCATTCTTTGACTTTATGCGCAACTTGAACTCACCGCCGCGCCTTCTTTTTTACAGACGAGCATGACTATGATTAATCTCGCATCAGATTGCGCTCAATCCTCACAACTGATCGAAATGATCGTGAAATTCCC
>DATNNZ010000295.1:0-16215 GCA_035601575.1 Chthoniobacterales bacterium | reverse complement strand
CACGATTCCTCGTCGCGAATGCTTGCGGCCGTCACTGGGACCGCAGCATCGGAGGCGAGGAAGACCACCGAAGAAGACGAGTTCAAACGTTACTACTGCCAATAATGCGAGTTCCACTTAACGAGTCACTACGCTTTTTTTCGTTAAGGCCGGATCATCTTTTAGATCTAGTGTTTCTCCTTCGACCATTTCGTCTGAATTACCTCTAGGCGCTGCAATCGTAATCCATGATTTCGCTAACTTCGTCAATTTTTCATCGGTTTGTTTCTCTTCGTCCAATGTTACCTGGAGGAGTTTTGCCCCGTGTTTGTCTCCAAGCATTTCGGCATGGGTCTGTGCCGACACATAACCTACGATTTCGTAATGCTCGACTCGCTGAGCGGTCGCTATTAATCCGCATCTTTTACTTCCCGATCGGCCTCCTCTTCAATCATTTCGCCGCCTTCGGCGATAAGTCCTTCCATTCCCTTGCACTCTGACCCACGTGTAAATTGTTTCCGTTAACTCAAAACTTTTCGAGACGAGCGGCATGCTCTTTGGTCCGTTCCAGATGCTCCTGAAAAACCGGCCTCAAGCTGTTTATTCTCGGCAGCTTCTGCCATTTTGAATAGCGCTCGGATGAGTTGCTGTTCGGCGCTATACAAGTCTTTCAATTCGTGAATATAGAGATCTTCTAGCGTTTCGAGTTGCATTGCACCTCCCGTTCGCACGGTAAGATCCGGAAGGATTTACAAAATAGTAGCTGCTGCTCATCTCGACGTTAGTTTTTCCTGTCTTCAGGATCAGCTTTTTTCCCGCTCGTTTCGAGAATGAGCGGCTTCCTCGCACAGTTCTCCTATGCATAGCTAAGACCGCTCTGTGCCACCCACTCGAACCTAGGTTGCGTGAGAACCTGTCTTTTTCAACGCGGGATGGGAGAACCGGGAGGCTTACTGGGCGTCACAGCCCGGCAAATAGATTGAGGTACGCGGCTTTCGTGCAAAGATGCTAGCTACGCGGATAAAGGCATGAGTACTCGTCGTAAAATGCCTCCATCTAATCCCACGACACAATCTACAGGCAACGCGGTCCAACAAGCCCGTCTGCCAATTCTAAGAACCATTGGTCTTGGACTGATCACCGGGGCCGCAGACGATGACTGCTCAGCTATTGGCACCTATGCATCGGCTGGAGCAAAGCTGGGCTTTCAATTCTTGTGGACGGCTCCCGTCACTTTGCCCATGATGTTCGCGGTCGTTTATTTATCGAGCAAGTTGGGGCAAGCAATAGGGCAAGGCCTGTTTTCTGTAATTCGAACCCACTACTCGCGATGGATCCTTTACCCCGCCTTGATCGGCGTGCTCGTCGGGAACACATTTGAAGCGGGCGCGGACATCGGTGGAATGGCGGCCGCACTGAATATCCTTCTACCTATTCCATTTCCTTGGATTATCATCGGGACGGCGCTCGCTATTCTCGCTCTCCAAATCTGGGGTTCGTACACTCTAATCCGAAACATCTTCCGCTGGCTTGCGTTAACCCTCTTGGCCTACGTTGGCGCGGCTTTCTTGGCGAAGCCCGAGCTGCTGCTGGTGCTCAAAGGGACCTTCTTACCAAGCATTCAGTTCAACAAAGAGTTCCTTTCTCTTTTGGTTGCTGTGATTGGCACCACACTTTCTGCCTATCTTTATACGTGGCAGTCCAACCAGGAAGTTGAAGAGAAAATTGCCAGGGGCCGCACGCAGCTCTGGCAGCGCAGGAGCCCTCAAACACTCTCGGCGAGACATCCTCGTTGGGATGTTTTTCTCTAATTTAGTAATGTACTTCATTATTCTTTCGACCGCCGCGACGCTGAACAAGGCCGGCAAAACCGATATCACTACGGCCGCCGATGCGGCCCAAGCGCTCCGGCCTTTGGCCGGCGATGCCGCCGGCCTGCTGTTCGCCCTTGGCATTGTTGGAGTTGGGTTCCTCGCCGTGCTCGTCATGACGGGTGGCGCTGCATATGATCTAGCGCAAGCAGTAGGCTGGAAGAGCAGTTTAACACTAAGCCCACCGAGGCGAAGCAGTTCTATGCTTCCATTATAGCGTTTACTCTTCTTGCAGTGAGCATGAATTTCATCGGACTAAACCCCATGAAGGTGCTGGTCTGGTCCGGTATCGTACAAGGGTTCTCTACTCCACCTCTAATGTTGTTGATCATGCTCATGACTAACAATCGAGTCATCATGGGAAGTCGCGTAAACAGCCTCGCAATAAATATACTGGGGTGGGTGACGATGATCGCGATCTTTGCCACCTCAATCGGGCTCGTCATTACCTGGTTTGTATAGCCGGTCACGGTTGGCTGTTTAGGCATGCTGCGGCTGCAAAATTTGATCTGCCCGCTTCCGAAGGTAAGATCGGAAAGTTGTGGTTCGAAGAATCTCAGAGGCGATTTCGCGCTTTGAGCGTGATCCAAAGGAAAACGTCGCAGCAGGGTTCGAGGCGACCGCCGACCATTGACCACAAAATTCAACTAGGCGCATCGAAATGGAGAGAGCAGAAATCGCTGAACTGCTTTACGACACTCTTGTCAGTTGCGGCGATGTCGAACAGCTATTTCGGTTCCTTTCGCCTAGGGTTGAGTGGATGCTTTCGGCAGCTGATCCTCAAACGCTGAGTGAGGAATCCCCTCAGAATGCCATAAATTCTAGGGAAGGGAGGGCTTCCGACGATTAGCGATTTACTTTCGCGACAGCTTGAAAGTGGTTTCTGGGGAGCTCACCGGGTGCATTAGCCATCATCAATTGGTTTTCGTATTCGGAAGGGTCCGACCGGGTGCGCCTCCCCTCGATCAACCCGCGGAAACTAACATCGCTGCCAGGCTCACATTCCACGGTTCTAAGATTATTAAAGGCCAGGTACCTATTTCATGGCCGCTAGGCTTTTAAACATGATCCCGAATCATGCCTGTTGACGCCGACGCCCATGCTGGGAGCGTGGCGACCCACTTTGTAGAAAGAGAACGATTTTTCAAAGATTGTTCCGTCATCCAAATCGAAGCCGCACGAGTGACTACAATGGATGACATGTGTAGACGGAACGCTCGAAGCGACACTATCAGCACCCGCGTCTCTAATTTGGACAGCCGATTGTTGCGTTTCCAATCAGAACGACTCCACATGCACACCCGACGGACGGCATGAAGTTGGCAAGGCAGCTGCAGTGAAATCATCACCTCAAATATAAAACCCATCTGTGCCCTCTCGCGCGAAACATTATCGGCATTTCCGGGTGTAGCGCTGAGCGATCTACGACTTAAAGCCGGAGTGTCAGCTGACGAGAAAGAAGAATTTATGGATGAAACAACCGGTCCTGAAGAATTATCAGAAAAAATAAAAGACCAAACAGCTGAAGTGAAAGAAAACGCAAGTGCAGCCGTCGATCAGGCTCACCGGACTGCAGAGGCGGCTTTGGATGAGGCGAAGAGTACGCTGAGCGATCTCCAGTCGCTGGAAGCTTTTGTCAGAGAAAAACCAACCCAAGCGATATTGGTTACGTTTGGGATTGGTTTCCTAATTGGTTTGCTCTGGCACAAGTGAGCTAGTCTCACTGAGTCCGGATGTCCCTTAGATTCCGGGGGCAGGAGAACAATTTTCAGGCTGCAAAATGATTGCGCTTCTTCATTGATCGACGCCTGGCGAGAGCTCGGATGGGTTCGATCAATTTATTTTGGACGCCTGGGGGAATCGCAACGGCCGAGCGCTGTCGTCTTTTGAGGCAGTGCCTGACCAACGATTGGCTCCACTACCCTGCATTTTGTGGAGCGAGACTTTGCACCGCTGAACTATCGTCACGGATGCTTCGCGGTCGTATCGAAATGGGAGGAACGTCTTGAATAACTCGTACTTGCCATCCGTTGCAACGCGTTGGGTCTTGGCAACGATTGCAGGGATCTCTTCTTCGCTCATCGGCTGAAAGGTCTTCACCGCCTCGAACGCCTGATCTAACACCTTTTGATCGTCGATTCCGGTGATGACGACAGAGGTGGGCAGATTCAAGGAATAGTGCAGACAATCAATCGGCTCGATCGCTTTATTTTTCAGAATGATCCCATCGGCCCCGCCAAAGGTTTTCATCCCAAGCACTCCGATTCTTGCTTCGACCAGACGAGGCAAGACGCGATGAGCGAAGCTGCGAAAATGGGCATCCATCACATTGAGCGGCTTCTGCACGGTATCGAACCTAAACCGGTATCGAGCGGCTATCTCCAGCATGTAAAGATGCACCCGTGGATCTTTATGTCCGGTAAACCCGATGAAACGAAGCTTTCCTGCCTTCTTCGCTTCAATGAAGGCTTCCATCGCACCATCTTCGCCAAAAATCCGGTCCGGATCATCGAATCTTAGGATTTCATGATGCTGCAACAAATCAAGGTGATCCGTTTCTAAGCGGTCGAGAGAGTCTCAATCTGGCGCATAGCTGAATCTTTTGTGCGACGTGTCAACCTTGGTCATCAAAAAAGCCTTGTCCCGATATCCGCCTTCTGCGAGCGCCTTGCCCATGCGCGCTTCGCTCTGACCTTGATTGTAGTCCCACGAATTATCCATGAAAGTGATCCCGCGATCGATTGCCTCGTGGATGAGGCGAATCGATTCTGTTTCTGGTATTGTCGGTTTAGCAAATATGGGATCCTCCAAGACCGATCGCGGACACTCGTTCGCCGGTGCTGCCAAGGAGCCGATAGAGCATCTCACCGCGCATTTCGCCGGGATCTGAGATGATGGGTAGAGTCGATGCATCGTCCTCCTCGGGTTTCCGACTGTTTGATTGGTTTTGCCCCACCCATGCGGGTCGGACGAAAACACCTATTGCAGTTAGCAATGACGTCCCGAAGATGAACTTTCGCCTGTCCACGTTTTGATTTCTCCCTGACTTACGAGAGGGTTCGCAATCTCGGTGCTGCCCGGACGTAGATGCCGACAGTTGACTGTCTCTTTTCAAGCCTCTGGCAAATGCCCTTTTGGGCCTGCGCGAAGATAACGCTCGAAAGAGGTGGAACGGTAAGTTTGCCGTCTGGCAGCCTTGCCCGTTAAACTCTCAACAAATTTGCCGATTCGCACGCTGGCTTTGGCTATTCGATTGCCTCAACCATAGACGCCAAAACACATGATTCTCTGGGATACGATTAGATCCAATAGACGCCCGTTGCGCGAAACCTGATCGTAAATGGAACCCGAAACTCTCCAAGATTTCTCAGACCTCAGAACTCGGCAAGAGCAGCAATTGTCTAATATGAGCAGACTCGGGTGGTAAAGTCGGTGACGACGTTGGCGGAAATCAAAAGGAACACCCAATGAGGAAGCTACTCGTTACCGGCTCCAGCGGTTTAATTGGCAGCGAAGTGGTAACGTTCTTTTGTCAACATGGATGGAGCGTCCATGGAATCGATAACAATATGCGGAAGGATTTTTTTGGGCCGCAGGGCGATACTTCCTGGAATCGCGAGCGGCTGCAAGCGACGCAGAAGGCTTTCCGCCATCACGACCTCGACATTCGTGATCGTGAACAGCTTCTGAGAAATTTTGCGGTGATCAAGCCATCTGCGATTGTTCATACGGCGGCGCAGCCTAGTCACGATTTGGCAGCGGTACGGCCATTCGATGACTTCGATGTCAACGCTGTCGGGACTCTCAACGTATTAGAAGCCGCTCGGCGAACTTGTCCAGAAGCGCCATTCGTATATTTATCGACCAACAAGGTTTACGGCGATGCGCCGAATCGACTGTCACTGATCGAGAAAGAGACACGCTGGGATTATGGCGATCCCGCATACGCAAATGGCATAAGCGAAGCCTTTCCAATCGATCAAGCGATGCATTCCGTTTTTGGCGCTTCCAAAGTAGCGTCCGACGTGATGGTGCAAGAGTATGGGCGCTACTTTCTGATGCCAACCTGTTGCTTGCGTTGCGGCTGCCTCACCGGCCCCAATCATGCCGGAGTGGAGCAACACGGATTTCTAAGCTATCTGATCAGGTGCAATCTGGAAGGAAAGACATACCGGATATATGGTTATAAAGGGAAACAGGTACGCGACAATATTCATTCATTCGATGTGGTTTCATTCATCGACCATTTCCTAAATGCGCCGCGCATTGGTGAGGTTTATAACTTAGGTGGGGGGCGCGAGAATTCAGTTTCTATTTTGGAAGCGATTTCCCTGATCTCCGCGATTTCAGAAAAGGTGATGCATTGCGAGTACTTGCCGCAGAACCGGAAAGGCGATCACATCTGCTACATCTCCGATCTGACGAAGATAAAAATGCACTTTCCAAAATGGGAGGTCACCAAGGCTTTAAGAGCGATCTTTGAAGAGATTTTCTATGCGACGCTGGAAAGAAAAGGCGTTACGCATGCGACAACTTGATCGCTCCGAATATTTTTGGGCCGCCGCACGACGAGCGACCAGATTCAGGGCAACCATGGCGGTCGAGGTACGCGTTTTAATTTCAACGATCATAGCTGTTGTGAAATGGGAGAAATCGGGCCTTCGCGAAGGCCCTCAATTAAATCCAGCTTCATTTCGGGAGCCGCGTTTCCGGTGACTGGCGGGCGCCCAGTGATTTAGCAGAATTTAGAACTTAGAAACCGGGGGTGGGGAATGCTGGCTAGCTGCAGTGGCAAGGGACTCGGCGACGTAGTTGATCACCGGTGTCCAATCGCCGGATTTTGTTTGCCGGAAAAGTCGCATGGTTGGATACCACGGGGAATCGTCGCGCCCCTGCAACCATCTCCAATCCGCATTTGTATGCAACAACGTCCAGACCGGTTTGGCCAATGCTCCGGCCAGATGAGCGATCATTGTGTCCACCGATATGATCAAATCAAGCGCGGCGACCAAGCGGGCGGTAGGCCAAAGGTCGAGCGAATTGTCCTTTGGGTTGCGAAATGAAAAACCCGAGGGACCAATTTCACTTTTACCCGGACCGCGCTGGAGCTGCCAGAATGCAACGTGCGGAGTATTGCTAAGTTGGCGGAATGCGGCAAGCGGGATTGCGCGGAGCAAGTCCCAATTCCCGCCCTTCCAACATACGCCGACGTTCAAAGTTCCTGGATTTGACGGAATTTCAGCTGGATCTACCTGAAGATAAGGTAGTTGATTTGGAATTGTCTCCAATGTGGTGCGAAACGCGAAAGGCAACTCAGTTGCTTCGATCTCTACCACATCGAGCTGCTCTGCGATTGATGGTTTTTCGTCGCGTAAAGGTAGGAAGCGATCAATACCCATGGCTCGAGTAAGGATCGGAAAGAGAACCTCGGTTGCCTCAATCGTGATTGACCGAACTTGGGGACGAAGCAGTGGTACGTAACGAATAAATTGAATTGTGTCACCAAGTCCACGCCAGCAACGAATCAGGATATGCCGACCGGTGAGCGGTGTTCCTCGCCATACAGCACGCAAACCGAGATTTCGTCCGCTATAATCGATCCGGGCGGCCAAGGCACGATCGCCTTCCTGCCAAGCCCTTTCAAATTCGCCGTTGCGCATTGCCGCAGTCCATCGTTCGGCATTAGTGCGCTCAAATTCTGGGCCTGAGGACGGATTTGCACTTCCTGCGCTAACATTCATGGGGAGAATAATGTACCCACCGGCGCCCTTAATCTCGACTCGTTTTGCGTCTTTGCTATTTCAAACTCGCCAACCTGAGCCTCAATAGAGGGATCTCATAGGTCCGCTTGTTTCTGCGATTGCGAACGGATCTTACCACAAGCTTTGAACGAAATTGTATGAGTAAAGAAAAAGTACGAGTCGCTATGGTTGGAGTTGGTAATTGCGCTTCGTCCTTGGTTCAGGGGGTGCATTACTATCGCAATGCAAAGTCGCACGAACGCGTGCCTGGATTAATGCATCCGATGCTTGGCCGATACCACATCAGCGATATCGAATTTACGGCAGCTTTCGATGTCAATGAAACGAAGGTAGGCCGGCCGTTAGCTCAAGCAATATTTGCCGAACCAAATAATACAAAACGATTTGCTGATGTTCCGGAGTCGCCCGCCAGGGTATTTCGGGGTCCGACCTACGATGGATTGGGAAAGTATTTAGCTAAATCGGTCAAGGAAGCATCACTGGAGCCCGTAGACGTGGCGCAGATCTTGCGAGCAACGGGGACTGACGTGGTGGTTTGTTACCTTCCGGTGGGATCCGATCTAGCCGGTCGCTGGTATGCCGAGCAGGTCCTTCAGGCGGGATGCGCATTTGTTAACTGTGTGCCGATCTTTATCGCCTCCGATAAGGATTGGCGACAGCGCTTCGAAAAAAGAGGTGTTCCCATCATTGGCGATGACGTTAAAAGCCAGGTCGGTGCAACTATTGTGCATCGCGTTTTGACCAGGCTGTTTCGAGATCGAGGTGTTCGCCTGGATCGGACTTATCAACTTAATTTTGGCGGCAATACTGATTTCTTGAATATGTTGGAGCGGGAGCGACTCGAGTCGAAGAAGATCTCGAAGACCCAGGCCGTGTTGAGTGAACTGGATGAGGAACGCCCGCAAGATAGCAACGTCCATGTGGGGCCGAGTGATTTCGTTCCCTGGCTAGAAGATCGCAAGTTCTGTTATATCCGAATGGAAGGCACTACTTTCGGTGATCAGCCTCTCGTTTGTGAGCTGAAGTTGGAAGTATGGGACTCCCCGAATTCGGCCGGTGTCGTCATCGATGCGATCAGGTGTGCAAAAATTGGTTTGGACAGAAAAATTGGCGGAGCACTCCTCAGTCCCTCCAGTTATTTCATGAAGACGCCGCCCCAGCAGTTCTCGGATGATGAAGCACGGCGGAAAACGGAAGCCTTCATTAAGGGCACTGAGCCGCGGTGAGGTCGAGTTGGAATCCAAGAAACCGCCAGCGAGAAGGCCACGTTACTGTTCCATTAAGATGGCTTCCGGCGTTGGCGGGATGCTCTTCGATGAAGGGTTCGAGTGGCCAACATAGCGTCGAGTCATAGCTGCGCAGAATTCCGCGAATTCTTCATTATTTTGCGGCGGACTGGTGTAATGTGGGCGCATACCACGATGCTCAGGGGTAAAGCAGAATGTGAGCGTTACCTGAAGGTCATCCAGCGCTTGCATCTGCCGGTCAAACCAAGCCAGGGCGTTCGGCCGAAAAGAATCCGCCCAACTCAGACCAGTCCGGATATATCGCACCCCTAATTTTCGCAGATGGCGAACGGCATCCAATAGCCGATGATCTTCAAAATGAAACCATTGGCAAATACCTATCTCCGGCGTGAACCGCGGAAAAATGTCGAACGACGGTTTGGCTGTTCCATCCTCCCGAAGTAACCCCATATAAAAATGCCGATAGTAAGACGAGCCGTCGCTTTCCCGATGCCGAGTGGTTGCCGGCCAGCTCTTCGGGAGATCGTAAAGGCTATACCAATGAATGCGTGGAGATCGACCGATAAGCAGTTCGCCAGTTCGTTCGAGTCCGAACACTTGAACTTCTTCCGCACCGAACGTAGATACGCCAACTTCGCTGATCCAGACCGGCAGATCTGTTACGGAATAGATTTCTCGAAGCTTGTTTGGCCATTCATGGATTGTCCAATGGTTCCAATCGAGCGGAAATCCGTGCACCGCGACGGCATCGACGTAGCGCAAAACACCCTGCTGCTGTAAGTTCAGCATGAAATCCGGGTCGATCGGCGAAATTCCACCGAGGACTTTGACCAGTCCCGGACTTTCCGAGTTAATGGCTTCGGAGGAGAGCTTTACGAGATTACCAAACAGTCGCCACTCAGGATCAAGCTCGAAGTCCCAATGTGATCGGTTGTTCGGCTCGTTCCAGATCATCACCGCTTCGACCATTTTAGCTTTCCTCCAATGGTTGCCGGAGAGCGGAGGAGTACCCGAAACATTCTGAACGGCTGCATATCAAGATTTCATCTTCCGGATGTCGTATGATTGTAAACCCAGCGCTGCGGAGCATGGCCATTGCGCAAGCTAAATTTGGTATCCACCAATTAGTCCCGTCTGCAGCATAGTTGTTTTCGATGAAATACAGCGCGGGAAATCCTGGTTGCTCAAATATCGCGCGTTCCCAAAAATCGTAGTCAGACTGCAAAGATAAAATATCTCGTGATCCTCTCGTCATTGATTGGAATAAAAGAAGATCTTTGGCGACGTGTTCGTGAATGATATCGAGCGCCAGTAGTGGGTGTCGTAGGTGATAAAAGACACCTAAAAACAGCACTACATCAAACTTCTCGCCAAGTTGGGCGAGATCGTAAACCGATAACTGGACGAATTCGATCTTCAACCCCAAGACTTCGGCTGCGAGTTGACCTTGAGCCAAATATTTCTCCGCGTCATCGACTGCAACAACCCGGTCGGCGCCGCGTCGTTTCATTTCGAACGAATAGAATCCCGCGTTACAGCCAATATCAAGGACCGATTTCCCAGTCAAATCGCTCGGAACAGCGTGAGCGAACTTTTCCCATTTAACTCTTGGATAGTCTCCAAGATAATGATTGGGAGCTGTCTGGATACCGCCGAGATTCAGGTTGTGAAACCAATCATCCAACTCCCGAATCCTGCGCTCGAGCTCCGGACCCTGATGATGAGGGGGTACGACTAACGAGCTCATTGGACTTTGGCTAAGGGTTTACGATCCTAAACGAGTTTCATCTTTTAAGCGGCCAGCTCAGAGCCGGTAAGAAGATCTGCCACGTGCGCTTCGAGCTGTTCACTTCGCTGTTGCGGAGTGTGCTCCCGCAAAAACCGCTGACGTGCGGCTTCTCCGATTTCTGTGCGCTGACTATCCGGCATGGTGGCAATGATTCTCGACACTTCGGCCGCCGACGTCGCGACGAGGATCTCTTTTCCCGGCTCAAAAAAAGTTTCTAAACCTCTCCATTTGTCTGTGATGATGGCTGATCCGCAAGCAGCCCCTTCGAATAGTCGAACGCTTGGAGCGAAGCCGGCGGCTGCCATCGGCCCTCGCGTCAGATTTAAGGTAAATCGTTGACTGTTGTAGAAGGCTCGATGTTGCGCCGAGGAAAGGTGCTGAATCCGTACGAGGTTCGGCGGCCAACAGATTTCTGACGGGTAGAGAGAACCAGCCACAACGAACTGTCCCTTTGGGTACATTGCTGCCGGGGTCAATAACAACTCCTCGAACGGACGATGGCGATCCGGGCTATAAGTCCCGAGATAGCCCAGGTCCCACTGTTTGGGCATTGGCTGTGGGTAGTACACACCAAAGTCGGCGGTGCAATAAAGCGGACGAGCGAGTTGGACCAGAAACTCCGTTCTCAATTCGTCGAGTAGCGGCCCGCCAGTGAAAGAAAGATAGAGATGGAAGCGAGATACCAGTTCCGGCGATAGATATTCTAAATCGCCGATGCGCAATTTTGCTACTGTGACTGGCGTATCAAGATCATAAAAAGTAACTGGACTCTGAGCGTTCTGAAAAATAAACTTTGCGATGGCAACTCCTTCAGGAACGTAGGATCCAAGAATCACAAGGTCGGCGGAGTGAATTTCACGACGAAATCGGCTTTTCAGGTCCGGTAAGTCCTTATAAAGACCTAACTCACAGAAATCCGGTTTAGCCATGTCTCGATGACTGGCGTACCATTCGACATCGCGTTCCAGAAATAAGACCTCGTGCCCTCGATTCGATACCGCACGCAACAATGAACGATAGGAAGTCGCGTGGCCGTTGCCCCAAGTCGATGTGATAGAAAGTCCGAGAATGACAATATTCATGGTATTGAGCGTAAATTAAGAGCAGACTCGAATTGTCCGGCCCTTTGATCATAGGTGTGATCGCAGATCGCGCGCCGGTAAGCGGCTTGGCCGATGGCTCGGGCGCGCAGCGAACTGATGGAATGCAGGATCTCCGCAACCTCTGCGCCATTGTGGGCCACGAGAATCTCTGTCTCCGGCTCAAAGAAATCCTCGATTCCATCCCAAATATCGCTGAGAAGACAGGCTCCGGCACCGGCTGCTTCAAAAATCCGTGTCGCAGGTGAGTAGCCGTTTCGTGCCATGCTATCGCGACAGATATTCAGAACGACCGAAGCACTGCAATTAAAAATGTTGTGATCAGAGGTATAGAGATGACCTAAATAATTCACGTTGTCGGACATTTGTTTGCCTGCCCAGCCGTTGCCAGCGAGCAAAAAGCGCTTATCCGGGCAGATTGCAGCCGGTTGGAAAAAATACTCGTCCGCGCGCGCTTCGCGATCTGGTAGTCGATTTCCTAGGAAGCTCAGGTGCGCCCAATAATCTCTTGAGGCTGGTACCGGATGGTGAGTCGTTGGATCCAAACCATTGTAAATCGGATGGCAAACGCGCGCTCCGAGTAGTTCGTATGTTTTGATTACTGGCTGTCCGCCACCATAAGTAAAGATAGCATCATATTGCGGAATCAATTTTCTAAATGGATCACTCGGACGATTTAGGACGCGTTCCAACGTCGCCGGCGCGTCCACATCCCAAAAAGCAACAATTTGTGAGCCTCGCCGATAGTCCAAGACCGCTTGCTCCAATAGCTCATCAAAAATGCCGACGCCGCTCGTTTTGATCACCAAATCTGAGTCGCTCGCCAATTCGACCTGGCGCAGAGTCGCCTCGCTAGAATCTGGATAGACGATAGCGGTTACCCAAGAAGGATCTTCCAAGTCCCGATGCTTTTGTCGTTCAAAGGCATCCGGTTCATAAAAAGTGACTCTGTGTCCTCTAGCATGAAGTGAGCGGATCAAACCGCGATAGTAGGTGGCGGCTCCGTTCCAATAAGCCGATAGAATGCTGGAACCGAAGAAGGCGATTTTCATAATCTGGCCAACTCCGGTTTGGATTGTTCATAAGTATTGAGCAATTCGCAGTAGGCTTTGAAGTAACGCTCTCCAACCTTCTCCGGCTGCAGCTTCTCCGCTCTCTCAAGGGCCCGCTGCTCAAATTCGCCTCTCAACTTTTCGTAATCGATGAACTCTTGCAGGACATCTTGCCACGCTGATGCATCCTCAGGGGGGATTAGTATGGCGGCACCAGTCCAATTCTCTCGAAAACTGGGAATGTCGCTGAGGACCAACGCACAACCGGAAAGCGCAGCTTCTAAAACCGTCAAACCGAATGGCTCATAACGTGCTGGAGACGCGTAAATTGGAGCCGTCGCCAAAATTGCCGCCAACAGTTCATCTGATAAAGATCCCAGATAGTGGATGTGTTTTAATTGCTGGAGAGCTCCCGATGGACCGCAAGATTCACCGGCAGCATAAACTGGCCAGCTCAGATTCGAAGCGATTGCTTCTATGAGTCGCACATTTTTCGCTTCGTCCCACAGTCTGCCGGCAGTGAGAATGAATTCCTTCTTTTTACTCGGGCGGCGGTACAGGCGGACGCAGCCGTTCGGAATTACTTTGGTTGGTCCGATCAGGCGATATTCTTTGTCGATTGCTGCCAACATGGCGTGTGACGGCGCAACTACCAGACTCGCTTGGTGGAGACCTCTCGACACTCGCTCAGTATATTCATTGAAAGAGGATGGAGCAGGTCTTCCCTTAACCGCGGCCCACCATGACCTGACGCAGGAATGAGCGACCACCATCGTCGGAACATTCCAGGAAAGACTGGCATGGGTGAAGCCGTTGAGATGAATGAGATCAGGCTCGAACGTGCGGGCCAAGGAGAGCAACCAATCTCCAGCCGCATTTACGTCCGCCCAGGGCGAATCCATCCACTCAAGCTTATAGTCGCTTTCCAGCAGTGTCAGATTGGAGATATCAGCTGCGGCCGCCTTCTGCTCGATCGACGGTCGAGAACCCATCACTGCCAATACTACGTCGACTTCAAAGAAAGCGAGGCCAGCAATCAGATCTAAGCAGTAATTCCAGACTCCGCCGATAGCATCGGCGGTCATCAGGATTCGTCGCGGTCTCCTAATCGACATTGCTAAAATCCGTCGCGAAGGAGATCCTTCGTCGTCAAACAGTCAATCCACGCCCTTCGAGTTCCCTAGTTGCAATCGCAAAACGATCTTCCGCAGTTTGACTGGAGAGCCAATCGAGCATTTCCAACAGGCCGCTTTCCAGGGTGTACTCGGGTTCGTAACCGAGAACCTCCCGAGCTAACGAAATATCCGCGAAGCAGTTCCGAATGTCCCCGATCCGATATCTTCCGCCGATCTGCGGCTGAATACTTCCCTTGGACATTACTTTTATCAATTTGTTTGCGACTTCCAGAATAGTTGAACTCTTGCCACTGCCGATATTTAGCACTTGCCCATCTGCTTCAGATATCGACAGGGCTAGTCCGCAGGCTCGGACTAAATCTTTGATGTAGACAAAGTCGCGCCGCTGGAGCCCATCCTCGTTAATGATGGGAGGGCGATTGTTGAGTAAGCGCGAGGCAAAAATGGCGAGTACACCGGTATACGGATTAGAAAGAGATTGCCGAGGGCCAAATACATTAAAGAACCGTAGCGCAACCGAGGAGATCCCGTAAGCTGGTGCGACTGACATACAGATCCGCTCCTGATGATATTTGAGGAGGGCATAGACTGACGGGACCGATGGAAATTTGGTTTCCGGCGTCGCTATTGGTTGCAAAACTTCATTGTTTAACTCAATGGGATCCCACTGACGAGCACGCAGCTGCGCAAGAGTACGTCTGGCATTTTCGACGGTTGCTCCATTACTGTTCCGATAGAGGCCTTCACCGTAGATGCTCATGCTGGAAGCAACAATCAATCTGCTCACCGGGTGGTGAGCCAATATTTCCAGTAGCACTGCAGTTCCGAGAGCATTGACGTCGGAATAGTGGTGGATCTGGTACATGCTCTGCCCGACACCCACCGCAGCAGCAAAGTGAAAGATCGCGTTCACGCCTTTCACCGCCTTTTTCACTGCATCGGGATTGCGAATGTCGCCGCGAATAAATTCGATTTCCGGCGACAGATAGCGCGGGCGATCCGCGTCGGTCCCATGGACTTGAGGAATCAACGTATCCAACACACGCACCTGATATCCTTGACTGATCAAGTGATCGGCCAAATGCGAACCGATGAATCCGGCTCCGCCGGTAATTAAGACTTTCAAACTCATAAATCGAGAAAAAGATCGAGAGCGGGCTTGTCTCTGGACCTCGGTTCGCAGCTTTTTTGAGGTATGTACGTCAGGCAAAACCCCGTCGAGAATATCGGGGGCGAGACTGGAGAGGCATCCGTACTCGCGGTCAGGATCAATTTATTTCGGCGGCTAAAACATATGAGAGAAAAGCTTCTTTCGATATATCATAACGATTGTCACAGGGAATGATCACAACCGGCGAGAACGATGAATTTATGTTGAGGATCAGAAACGTAAGTACGTCCATCGGCGTTCGCCTACGCGAATGCCTTGAGGTATGCAGATCGGCCATCGGCTCGAAAACCAGCCGTCCCTTAAAAGTGAAGCAGACGAAATGCGCGTAGCCGTCTTGGTGAATCCGCGCCGGTTTGAAATCAGAAAATTTCCCATTCCAAGACCGGCGGAAAGGGAGGTGAGAGTGCGAGTTGAATACTGTGGCATCTGTTCTTCGAATCTGGGTCCATGGAAAGGGGCCTCCTGGTTCTCTTATCCCTTTCCCCCCGGGGCTCCGGGACATGAAGCCACTGGTATCATAGAGGAAATCGGTGACAAAGTCTCCAATCTAAGAATCTGGGAACGTGTGGCCACGTTGTCCTACCAAGCCTTTGCGGAACACGTCATAACTAAAGCTGATAATGTCGTTTCGATTTCCCACCTCTCCCGGGAGTCACTATTTCTAGGAGAACCTCTGGGCTGTGCTGTCAACGTGTTCAAGCGCGCCCAGATCCGAAAAGGGGATTGGGTGGCAATCGTTGGCGTTGGATTTTTCGGGGCAATTCTACTGCAGCTTTGTCTCGATGCAGGCGCTAAAGTCATCGCAATTTCGCGTCGCCAGGTGGCGCTGCGAATTGCAGCAAAATTCGGGGTGCAGCATTGCTTGGAAATGAAAGAACATTCTCGTGTGGCCGAGGATGTTCGTACCGTTACAGCAGGCGCTCTCTGCGACGCAGTGATCGAAGCAGGAGGAGTTCAGGAAACCTTAGATCTAGCGAGCGATCTCTGTCGGACGCGTGGCAGACTGATAATTGCCGGTTATCATCAAGACGGATCCAGAACAATTAATATGCAGCAGTGGAATTGGCACGGACTGGACGTTATTAACGCGCATGAAAGAGATGAGCTC
>DATNNZ010000294.1:0-15432 GCA_035601575.1 Chthoniobacterales bacterium | reverse complement strand
GGATTGAAGTGATCGGTCGCCTTTTTTTCCATCCAGCTCGCGAATCCCTCATTGAGCCAAATGTTGTTCCACCAAGCCATTGTGATCAAATCGCCAAACCACTGATGGGCGATCTCGTGGGCCATTACCGCGAAAATACGTTGCTTTGCGAGGTCTGAACTCGCCTGCGGGTCGAAGAGGAGAAGATCTTCATTGTACGTGATCCCGCCCCAATTTTCCATGGCACCGCCAAACCCCGATGGCAAAGCGATCTGGTCAAGCTTTGGTAACGGATATTGAACTCCGAAATACTCATTGTAGTACGGCAGGATTTTTTTAGTGACTTCAAGTGCATATCTGCCCGACTCTTTCTTACCCGGTGTGGTAATAATGCGAAGTTTCACTCCAGCGACTTCATCTTCGACCCACTCTAATTTTCCGCACGCCAAAACGAATAGGTAGCTGGCCATCGCCGGTGTGCGATCAAATGTGACAAGCTTTTCATCCTGACCGAGAGGTTGCTCGCCGGCTACCGGCATGTTCGACATGACAGTGTCTTCTTTTTTTGCTTTTACCGTTAATTGGTAGGTCGCGCGAAAAGCCGGCTCATCCCAGCAAGGGAACAATCGTCGGGCGTCGGTCGGTTCCATGTGAGTGCTAAGCAACCGTTCGAGCTGATTGCCGATCCGAAAATACTGAATGAATAATCCGTGCGGTTGTTCAGTTATCTTGCTTTGGAATGTTAAGGAAAGCTGATACGAGCCCGGTTGCAGCAAAGTCTTCGTTGGAAAAGTGACCGTCTCCGCGTTCGAATCGATCTGTGGAGTTAACTCCTCCGAGCCATGAGAACCGCTCAGCCTGGCCTGCGAAAACTCAGTATCAACGGCATTGATAACAATCCGGTCAGTGGGCTTGGTTACTTCTACCTCGATCGATTCCGAACCCGCAGTTACCAAACTGTCGGTGTTCGGTTCCAAGTGGATAAAATAAGCGCGCGGGATGACGTCTTTGGGAAGCTTGCCCGGAGTTGTGGCCATGGAAAATTTCTCCTCGGCTCGAAGTGAGCTTACCAGGAAAATGCCGATCAAGAACGAGGCCAGTGATCGCATAGGATAAAATAGCTAAGCGGCGCGGACGAAAGTCGGGTATTCAAGCGGGATTCGCAATGGGAAATCCTTCGATGGCTCACTGGCGCTCTCGCACGACATTTCCGCCCCTATAAGCGCGTCAAAATAGAGTGTAAAGCGCGATTGATGCTTCCCCGTCGAGCGGGAGGAACACAATGAAACTAGCTGGGTGAATGATTGGCGAGGAGAATCCCGTCCCGCCAGGGACATCGCGAAAGTAGCCCAGCAATTCATTGCTGGGTAAACGATACCTGAGAGTCGCCGTCCCGGTTCTGAAGTGCTGGGCTTCTTTCATGACCTCCCTTCGCAAAGCCGGCTATTGCTTGGTGTACCCCACCAGAGTAATCGGTTGTGGCAACAGGAACTTGGCTTTTCGGCCAAAGAACGACGCGGTTCGCAGCTTCCAACGAGAAAAATCGTAGCCGGTGACAGAGGTGCTCTGCCAGGAAGGATCGATCTTGACGGTTTGATCCGCGGAAATCACACATATGGCAGGACCGGATTGACTCATAAAATCATTCAACTCGTTTGGCGCCAAACTCTGGTGAAACGCGTGAGTCCGATACCGAAAATACCAGATGAGGCTTGGTTCGTCGTAACCGATCGAAGCGGTACGGGTTGAGGCGGAGAGATGCTCGGCGACCCGGTCAAAGATGCTCATCGAAGGGAATTCGGGAGCTATCGACTGGAAACCCACAAGAGCAATAAGCAGGTAAACCGCAATGGCCGAGACTGCCGCGATTCTCCTGAACCGGCTTTCATGGATGGTTCGACCCACTAAGATCGCGATTAGTGGAAATGCGGGAAGAGTATAATGTGGCAACTTCGTCTGCAGCAGGCTGAACACGACGAAAACGACCCCGATTCCGCAGAGCGCATAACGCTCGAACGCATCCAGTCCCAGCCGTAATCGCTGTGAGGTGCTGGGTAGAAACAGCGACCAAGGAAAGAAGCTGAAGAGGAGGGTGATGAAGTAAAAAGGTAGGAGCAGAAAATAACCGCCGATCCCGGAGGCACCATGGCTTTGCAAGGGCGCTACCGACCGCATGACGACGTGTTTGCCGATGCCTACTTGGAAAAACTCGCCATGCGTAAGAATAAGTGCCGGTATTCCCCAGATCCCAATGATTATCAGGACCAGCAATCCGCCGTAAATGGCAGAGCGCGGCCGAGAGCGGATCGGTGTGCGCGTCCAAAGATGAAAAAGGAGCAGCGCAACAATTGGAAGGAACGCGACTGGCCCTTTGGCCAAAAAGCCGGCAGCCAGTGCAAAGTAGAAGCAAACCCAAAGTAACAATGATCGTTGTCGTTGGCTTCTTTCCCAGGCCGCCCAGGTTGCCCCGGTGAAAAAGAAGATCATCGGCATGTCGGCGACCGCAGCACGACCGTGGATGAAGAGCTGGAGGCAAGTCCCCAAAATCAATCCTGCCCAGAAACCGACGGACGCTCCGTATAATCGCGTAGCCCACGCGGCAGTTAGCACCGCAGTCGCGGCAGCAAACAGGGCGGACGGAAATCTGACAGCAAAATCGTTTTCGCCGAAGACCATGCTGCTAGCGACCTGGCACCAGTAAATCAATGGCGGTTTATCGAAGCGATATGCTCCATTCACGCGCGGGATAATGAAATCGCCGCTTTGCCTCATCTCTCGGGAAGCTTCTGCAAACCGTGGCTCGTCTCGGTCGATGAGCGGCAACGTGTTGTTGCCTAGCGATTCCAATATCAGGACGGAAAAAAAAAGAAATAGAAGCGGGCGCATTTAGGAGGCGATGGAGAAATAATTGGCACTTTGAGGTGGTGACGATGGCCCGACTTCGTCCGGCGGCGGCCGGTTTATGGTATTTCTCCAAATCGATGCTCGAAGGGCGCGCCAAAGCTTTAGCGGCGGCGGCTTCCCGAAGCTTTGGATTTTGAGTATCGAATGCAAAGTTGCTGTAAGGAAGACAATGGAACATCGAAAGCTACCGGAACAGAATAAACGATCGTTTTCGGGCGCTTGGAAGAAGGGAATTCTCTGGTTGGCAGTTCTGATTGCTGCCGCAGTTGTCGGGTTTTGGTTGGATCCGATCGTTTTAGCAGTGGTGGCCGAGCATTCCAATAAAGCCGTCAAGAATTTCGCTGGGTTCCTTTCTAAGGTTGGAGATTGGCCAGAATTGATGGTGTTGGGAGCAGCTGTACTCTTTGTTGTCCGGCGCCATCGGCGTTTAGTTACTGCTGTCCTTTGTATGATGATTGCCGCGACGCTAGCGGGAGTTGCCGTAAACACCGTCCGACTCTTATCCGGTCGAGCTCGGCCGAACAATACTGAAGTCGCGCCTGGCTGGTATGGTGTCTCGCGCGACGGGAAATGGCTACTCGATAAGTACAAATATCATTCCTTTCCTTCCGGACACACCGGTTCTGCCTTAGCCTTTTTCGGTGTACTAGGGTTTGCGTTTCGACGATGGAATTGGGGTTTCGTCCTTCTCGGCATGGCGATCGGTTGGTCCCGAATTTATCTCAACGTCCACTATTTCTCGGACGTGATTGTTGGTGGGGTAGTCGGACTTTTCTTCGCCCAATTCACTTGGGAACGGATCCGACCGTGGCTGGAGGAAAAAACAAAAAAATGGAGCGAGGGTAGGGCGAAACCCGACTCCGCCTAGCCTACGTCGCGGCTCAGGTTCTATGATCTTGCACACGCTGATTGTCAGGGCGCGCCGCAGTCTGCGAAGGCGGCAGATCCGGCGAAGGCAGGATCTGTGAGCCTGAGCCGCGACGTAGGCTTGGCGGAGTCGGGTTTCGCCCTACCGTCACGCCGATACGCCAAACGTCGCTACACCTCCTCGTCGCCGCCCTTCCGGTTCGTCAGTCCGCGGAGCTTGCCTTCGATAAAGGCATCCAAGTCTCCGTCCATTACCCCCTGCACGTTGCTTGTCTCGACGCCGGTTCGATGATCTTTGACCATTTGATACGGTTGAAAGACATAAGAGCGGATCTGACTCCCCCAAGCGATATCCCCCTTCTCACCGTACTGCCGGTCCAACTCGGCCCGCTTTTTATCTTGTTCGATTTGGTAAAGCTTGGCTTTTAACATATTCAACGCCATCTGTCGGTTTCGGCCCTGGCTTCGTTCCGCTTGGCATGCGACGACGATGCCGCTTGGGACGTGAGTGATCCGAACCGCTGTTTCGACCTTGTTGACGTTTTGGCCGCCTTTACCGCCGCTTCGAAAAGTGTCAATCACGAGATCGCTCTCGTTAACCTCAACGTTCACGCTCTCTGCCAGTTCTGGCACGACATCGACGCTGGCAAAAGAGGTATGCCGTCGCTTGTTGGCATCAAATGGAGAAATGCGCACAAGCCGGTGTACGCCGCGTTCAGTCTGCAAATAACCAAAGCTGTATTCACCGCCTACTCGAATTGTGACGGACTTGACGCCCGCTTCGTCTCCTTGCTGGATATCAACGATCTGGCTGGAAAAACCGTTGCGCTCGATCCAACGTTGATACATCCGCAGAAGCATATCTGCCCAGTCACACGATTCGGTGCCTCCGGCCCCGGCATGGATCGTCAAAAAAGCATTGTTTTTGTCGAATTCACCGGATAACAACATTTTCAGTTCGAAATGTTCCAGCTCGCGTCGAACAGATTCATATTCCTGTTGAGCTTCACGAAACGCAGTGACTTGAGTTTCCGGATCGGTCTCCTCTTCGGCCAGCGAACGCAGGATCTCCAGATCGTCGGTCTTCTGAATAAGAGCGGCAAGCGGCTGTACTTTGGCTCGGATCAAACCGGTTTCGTCGATCACTTTCTGGGCCAGTTCTTTGTTGCCCCAGAAATCGGTGGCGGCCATCTGTCTCTCTAATTCTTTCAAGTGTGCTTGGAGCTTGGGGTAGTCAAAGATACCTCCGTAGCTCACCAATGCGGGACTTGAGTTCGTCCGTCCGAATCGCCTGAAAATCGATTTCCATAGGTTTAGAACGGTGCCGCAGAGCGGAAACGAAGTAAAGAGCGAGGTCTTGAAATGCGGGGACCGCTGGGAACGCCGGTAATCGGTAATCGTGATTGGTGATCTGTAGAATGGTAGAGCGAGCACCGAAACTGCGATTCAGGATAGCCTGGGGCGAAGCCCAGAGCGAAGCCCCTGGGAATTGGTTTCCAATGTGGTCAAGCACTGAATGTGCGTCTCAACATGTGTTGTTTCGAATTCTTACGCGCTTTCGGCGCCAGACGCGTTTATTTATTCGATTCCGTAGCTCGGGCTTCGCCCAGACTATCCTGGATCGCTCCTTCGGACTAGACGAAGTCGTCCCACTCCCAACCTGCAACCTCCAACCCGTAACTCGTAACCTTTCACGACAGGTTGGTCTGCCTCAGGACGGCGAGATCGGGATCGGTCTGCGCTGTCACGCGAAAGGATGGGTCGAGCTTGCAGGCTTGTTGCAGATAAAGGTTGGCTTCCTCAGGCTGGTGCAGCTGCGCATGATAGCAGGCCAAGTTAAAATGTATCGCCGCGCAATTTGGAAATGAAAGAACCGCTTCTTGCAAAATCCTCAGGGCTGCTTTCAAACTGACCCCACGGCGGGTGGCATAAGCTAGGGCGACAGGCCAATTGGGATCTCCGGGTTCGCGAGCAACGAGATGCTCCGCGACTGCCATGGCTTCCGACCACTTCTGCCATCCTTGATATAACTCGAGCCAAGCGATCAAAATGGGCGTCGACTCGCGAATCGATTCTGGCAGCGCTTCGAGTTCCCGCACCGCCTCCTGAAACATTCCCAGATCAGTAAACCCACTACAAGCCAGAATGCTCCGTCGAATTTGGGATTGATTCCACTCTTCCAAGCAGCTCCTCTCGGGGGTAGAGGTTACAGGTTACGGGTAACAGGTTACAAGTTACAAGTTGCAAGTTAGAGGTCGGTCTGTAACGCTCTATAACCTGTAACCTGCAACTCGTAACCTGCAACTCGTAACCTGTTAGTACACGTCTCTCTGGTAGCGTTTATCGCGGCGTAATGCCGCCATGTATTCTTCGGTCTGATCATCCGACAGGTTCCCGGCGGTTTGGCAAATCTTCCGAAGGGCATTATCGACGTCTTTAGCCATACGCTTGGCGTCTCCACAGACGTATACATGCGCACCGTTCTGCAGCCAATCCCACATCTGACCGGTATTTTCCAACATGCGTTGTTGAACGTAGATTTTGTGGTCCTGGTCTCGCGAGAAGGCAGTATCTAGGCGCGTTAGCAATCCGTTTTTCACCATTTGCGACAGCTCGTCTTTGTAATAGAAGTCACTGTCTGCGCGCTGTTCCCCGAAGAACAGCCAGTTCGCTCCCTGAGCGCCGGTGGCTTGTCGTTCCTGCAAGAACGCTCTGAAAGGGGCGATGCCGGTTCCGGGCCCGATCATGATGATTGGGCGACTTGGGTCGATCGGCAGCCGAAAACTGGGCGAGTGATGAGTGAAAACCGGAAGTGAGCCTCCCGGGTGCAGCCGATCAGCCAAAAAGGTAGAGCAGATACCTTTGCGCCACCGATTGCGGATCTGGTAGCGCACAATGCTGACGGTAAGGTGAACTTCTCCCGGCACCGCTTTGAGGCTTGACGCTATCGAGTAGAGACGCGGTTGCAGCTTTCGCAGATGAGTTACCAGCTCGCTCGGTCCCAGAGTGAGCCCTGGGTACTCAAGCAGAAAATTAAGAAGATCGCGCTCCTCGAGAAATGTTTTTTGGGCAGCGGCATTCGCCGGATTCAGCAGATTCTGGAGATCAGAATCGCCGGTTCTGGTAACGATTTCCTTCAGAAAAGCCGATGAGATCCGGTTCAGGTCATAGCAGTGAGTGAGCGCCCGACGCAAGCTAGTTTCCGAACCGTCTGGGGCTGTTACCGCTTCCTCGCCATCGCACCCGAGGGATTGCACTATTTGGTCAACGAGTTGTGGACAATTAGCCGGGAAGATCCCAAGCGCGTCGCCCACCTCATAGGAAGGGCCATCGGAGCCGAGCGCAATCTCGAAATGCCGAGTCTCTTTCTCAGATCCCTCTCGGTTGAGGCGGCGATTGACCAACAGACATGCGGAAAATGGGCGATCCTTCGTGCCGATCTCGAGAGTTTGCGCAGCGGCAGCGGCCGATGAATGAACCGGAGTGTCAGCAGAGCTTCCTGATCTCGCTTGGTCAGCCGGTAGTTTTGTTATCTCGAGAACGCTCAACACTCCATCCAACCAGCTCTGAGCGGCCTTTTCAAAATCCACGTCGCAATCAGCTCGTTCGAATAGACGTTTGGCACCGAGGAGACCAAGCTGTTGATCGAAATCCTTCCCGCACTTGCAGAAGTGCTCGTAGTTGGTGTCGCCCAGTGCCAATACCGCATATTGTAAATGACCAAGTGAAAATCCGGGGGGAGGCTGCATGAGCTCCGCATGAAAAGCCTTGGCGTTGGCGGGTGGCTCTCCGTCGCCATACGTACTGGTGACGAAGAGTGCGAGCCCCTCAGATGCCAACGAACCGAGGTTGGCCTTGTCCAGGCAGATCGCCTTCGATTCAAAACCACGTTGAACCAATGCTTTGGCTGCGCGCTTAGCGAACGCTTCCGCATTCCCGGTCTCGCTTCCGTAGTAAATGGAAACCTTTTTTCGCGGAGTGACAGATCGATCGTCAACGTTAGCCTGCGAAAATAGTCCGGCGAGAAAACCGTTTAGCCAAGCCCTTTGGACGGAGGAGAAGGGAGCATTCTCCGGGATGAGAGGTACCGATACTGGGCGATCCAACGTCATCGGGTCTCAGTTCGAAAAAATCTCCTGTAGCCGGCTGATCTCATGTCTGGTCACAAATTCAATAAACGTTTCGTTTCCAGATCTTCGCTCCAGGTAGATTTTCATTACCTTCTCCAAGAGCGCCGGAAGCTCCGAGAATGCGACTCCATGAAATACCTGCTTCCCGAGTTGCTGCTCAAATCCAGCTCGTCCACCAAAGAATACATGGTAGGCTTCCTGTTGGTTTTCGTTCTGGCCAATCTTTACACCGAGCAAGCCGATATCTCCGATGTAGTGTTGTGCGCACGAATTCGGACAACCGGTCAAATGGATATTAATTGGCTGATCGAGATGCAACTTCCGTTCGAGGTATCGCGCTAGTTCCACCGCTTGACCTTTGGTGTTGGTCGCCGCGAATTTGCATCCGGTATTTCCGGTGCACGCGATCACGCCTCCGGTGATACTGGTTGCTTCATAGTGCAAGCCAATGCGCACCAGACTGCGCTTGACCGTCTCAACGAATCCATCGGGTATATCCGGCAAGATCAGATTTTGCCAAACTGTAAGCCGCAGTTCTCCCGATCCATAGTTGCGAGCAAGGTCGGCAATTCGCCGCATTTGACGCACCCGAAGCCGTCCAACCGGAATCGCCACTCCGATGTAGTTACGATTCTTTTGCGATTGTTTGTAAACCCCAAGATGCCCATGCAAGACCGGTGGGTGTGGAGGAACACATTTTTCCAGAGGAAAGAAAATAAGCGGGAAGGAGAGCTTTTTCTCGACCTCCTCCACAAATTTAGGAATCCCCCAACGATCGATGAGGTATTTGAGCCGCGCCTGCTTTCGGTTTGTTCGATCTCCATGTTCGATATAAACGCGCAGAATCGCGGCTCCAACCGCGACACTCTGCTCGGGTCGAACCAAAATTCCGGCATCGGCTGCAAACTGCCGGTGTCCAGTAATGCCCGCGAGTTGTACCCGGAAATAGACTCCAGCAGGAACCTCTGCGCCTTCCTTCACCCTGGTCGCGACAAACCCGATGTCGTTCGTATCGGCAACGACGCTGATACTGCCACCACCCTCAAACGCGACATTAAATTTGCGCGGAAGATCATAAAGATCCCGATTGTTGAGAATATAGTAGTGTAGCGCTTTGGCATATGGCTGCGTATTGATGATCTCAGCTGGATCGATTCCGGCGGTTGGAGAAGCAGTAATGTTTCGGACGTTATCAACCCCCGAACCTCGTGAGGTAAGTCCAAGCTCTTGCAGCTTAAGAAGAACTTTGACGATGTGTTTCGGTGCGATCTCTCGAATCTGGATATTCGCGCGAGTCGTGAAATCAGCGTAACCCTTCCCCCAATCTTCTGCGATCTCCGACAGGCCTCTGAACTGTTCCGCGGTGAGTTGACCCGCCGGGACTCGGCAACGCAGCATGAAAGCGTCCTGCGCTGGCGCGACATAGAAGAGGCCGTGATAACGGAATCGAAACGTATCCGCCTTGTCCGGGAACTTGTTCACTTCGGCGTGAGCTAAGAGCTTGTCCCAAATGTCCAAACCGTGCTGCTCCAGCTTCCAGATCTCCTGCTCGCAAAGATCCGAGATTGGAGTGCCGAAAACCGTCTGCTCCTCGGCAATTGGTTGAGTCGCTAGATTTGGGATGCCCGGGCTGGCCTGCGCCGTAAATTTCCCACCCGGCAATTGTCCAACGAAGGGGGAAACGGTCCGAGCCATTACTCCAGCAAAAAACCCCTGCAAATACTCCTTCTGCTCTTCGGTGAATGTTTCATCGGCTTGAGTCGATTCCATGCTACGTCTTAAACGACCAACAAGGGTGGTCTCGAATTAACGGGCGAGATGAGGCTCTGCGGCTGGCTCTCGTTTCGCAACCGCAGTCGAAGAAGTTGAGCTGGGCTTATAGGTCAAATACAAAGCGAATCCAGTAAACAGCGCGCCACCCACGAAATTGCCGATGGTCACCGGAATCTGATTCCAAATCCACCAATCCGCGATGGTTACCTTAGCGCCCAAGAGCATCCCGGCTGGAATGACGAACATATTGACGATGGAATGCTCAAATCCCTGAGCAAAGAAGGTGAAGATCGGCAGCCATGCAGCGATGATCTTCCCGATAGTAGATCGAGAGGTCATTCCCATCACCACGCCGAGCGTGACCATCCAGTTGCAAAGGATCGCCTTAATGAAAACCGTTCCTAACCCGGCAGCACCGAATTTGGCATAGCCGGTGGTCTTAGCTTGCGCGATTGCGACAATTTTTGCCGCGACTCCAGAAGCGTCAGGAGATTGTCCACACATCCCGAGTGCTCCGGTCAATAGAGCCGCGTACAACAAGCTGCCAATTAGATTTCCCAACAACACCCACCCAAAATTGGTTAGCATTCGCCTGGCCGAAAGCTTGTGGACGGTGACGGCCAATGGCAGGAGAGCAAAACTTCCAGTTGCCAATTCCAACCCGAGCAAAACGATTAGCACGAAACCAACCGGAAAAATCAATGCTCCCACTAAAGGGACATTGGTTTGAACTGTGCCGGTTACGGCCAAACTGGTGGCGGCGCCGAGCAAGGCGCCGGATAAAATTCCCCGGATGAGGAGGTCTTTTGTTGGCAACGACCCTTTAGTGTCTCCAGCTGCGACCATGGCCTCTACGACTTCAGCCGGTTTTACGTAGTCCATAATAATGGGGTTTAACGCCAGAAAAAAGCGCGAATCGTGCCAATACCTCGGCGAAGGCGGACGTTTCGCCCCCCGGGCGTCGAACGTGGCCGGCGAAGACTCCCAGCTTGTTTGGGAACAGGGTGGACCTATTGGCGAGGTCGCGGGGGGACGCCACTTCGATCAGGATCTTCCCGCCGCCACCAATGTCTAAATCGGAACAATGACATGTAAGTTTTGCGGCGCAAAGGCGAGAAAGTCGCAGCAGATTTGCGCATTACTTCGCCACTCGTTTCCGGGCGTCTGGCAGCCGCCGGACCCGGCCTCCGCCGCCAGGGCGCCTTCTCCACCAAAATTCCGAATTCCACAATCCGCATTTATCTACCTTACAAAGTCGCCAACCGCCCGAAGAAACATCTCGTTCTGGTCGACAAAGGTGAGATGACCGCTTTTCGGCAGAACCGTTAATTTCGATCCTGGAATGAGCGTATTCATTTCCCGCGATAGCGTCGGATCACGTTCATCATGATCGCCCACTACAATCAGAGTCGGTACATGCAGGATGCCCAGACGGTCCGTGAACTCCACGGATTTGAGGTTACCGTCAAGTTACCGTCAATAATGAATTCGCCGTGGCATTCATTTTGGTGGTGCTGTGGAAAGCCGACATATTTCCGAATGGGCAGAGAGCAGCGAAGACCAAAAGTAAAATGCGCATGCGGAGCAATAATATGCTGGCTCCTCTTCCGGCAATTCCGAATATGTCAATCTGTCCCGCCTATTGTGGTGGCGTAGCGGCAACGCTGGGAACTTTTTTCCATTCGGCATCTACGGCGGGCGGGAGTTTATCCATCTGCTTAAGGAACATCGCGATCTTCCAGATCTCCTCGTCTTTCAGTGTGGTCGTGAAACTCGGCATCGCGGTGAAGCGGATTCCATGCTTCACCGTCCAGAAAGACGCGGCTTCGGGATCATCTTCGACCCCATCCTTGGGGAACTGCGGTGCTTCGATATAAAAACCTTGAGCCAGTCTCGATGGCTTGGCGTCCGATGCGCCGTGGCATATCGCGCAATTCTCGGCGTACAGGTGCACGCCCGTAATCAGATTCTCTTCGCTCGGCTGAATGGGATTGCTGAGCCTCTGGACTTCGCGTTCGATTGCGGCATGCAGCGCCGTGTTTGCAACCCAGCTTTCCAGGGCGGCGGGCTTACCGTCGGCGGTTGCCGGTACGATGCCTGTCTCGACAGCGAAGTATCCGAAGCCGACGAGCGCGGTCATCGTGAAGATGACACCCAGAATGAAACTTGCGATCAATCTCATTTACATTCTTTCCCGGTGCAAACAAGGCTTTGGTCAGGTGATCAATTCGGGTTCTCTCGAAGCGCGAAACCTTTTTGGCTATTGGCTATCGGCTATCGGTCATCTTCTAGATCCACGTGCCATCTGGTATGACGGCATTCTTTGGGATCACGACTACTCCGTCGCGCATGTAAAATTGCTCCGCATCCAGGTTGGGGGCTTTGCCATCTGGGGTGATTACTACCCCTTGGCCGATCCGAGCGTTTTTGTCGATGATTGCGCGATCGATGACGGAATTTCGACCGATGCCCAAGGGCGGCACGTTTCCATCGCTCTTATTCAGTTCGTCCTCGTAAAAATCAGCACCCATGATCACCGAATTTCGGATCGTCGCGCCGGTTTCAATCTTGCTGCGAACACCGACGATCGCACGCTCGATGTGCGCATCTGAAATAATGCATCCATCGGCGATGATTGCGTGCCGGATCGTTGCCGCGTTGATCTTACTGGCCGGCAGAAAGCGTGGATGCGTGTAAATGGGGGCAAATCGATCAAAAAAATTGTAGGGAGGGATCGTATCGGTAAGAGCTAGATTCGCCTCAAAAAACGCACCGATTGTTCCGATATCTTCCCAATAGCCTTGAAAGATGTAGGCGAGCACCTTGTAATTCTTAAGAGAAACCGGGATGACATGTTTACCAAAGTCGTCCAGATCATTGTTCAACGAATCGATAAGAATTTGCCGATTGAATACGTAAATACCCATGGAGCCCTGATAAAGCTTGGAGTCTTCGGGTAAATTGAGTTCTTTCAGGAGCTCCGGCGGAATCTGTAGCTCATCGAGCAATTTGGGATCTTTGGGCTTTTCTTCGAACCGAAAAATGCGCCGCTTGGCGTCGCTGTGCATGATTCCGAAAGCGGAAGCGGCATTCCGGTCTACCGGTGTTGTCGCCAGAGTTATATCCGCCTCATTGGCAATGTGTTGCTGCAGCAGATGGAGATAATCCATCCGGTAGAGCTGGTCACCGCTCAAAATCACGTAGTAATCAAATGGTCCTTCGAGGAAATACCGGAGGTTTTGGCGAACGGCATCCGCGGTTCCCTGGTACCATCGTGCACCCTCCGGAGTCTGCTGGGCTGCCAGGATCTCGACGAAGTTGGGAGAAAAATTATCAAATTTGTAACTAGCGTGGATGTGACGGTGGAGGGAAGTGCTGTTGAATTGCGTCAATATATAGATCCGGCCCAGGCCGGAATTGAGGCAATTGCTGATCGGTATATCGACCAGCCGATACTTGCCAGCGAGCGGTACGGCCGGCTTAGATCGATCCTTCGTAAGCGGGAATAGCCGGGTCCCGGCGCCCCCGCCCATGATGATCGCCAATGTCTTGTTTTGGAGGGAATACAAATCCATAAGGTCCGAGTTCCTAGCAGATTCGTTGCTCGGAACCTTGCAAGCATCACAAAACTTTGTCACCATGGATTTTTCTTTATGTGCGGCATTATCGGCTACATCGGGCAGGCGGAGGCTACTCCGATACTCATGGACGGCTTACGGCGACTGGAGTATCGCGGTTACGACTCAGCTGGGATAGCGTTGTTATCCGATGGAAAAATGGAGATTCGGAAACGGGCCGGCCGGATTAATAATCTGGCGCAACTGATTCAGCAGGATATGCCCCGCGGTACGGTCGGTTTGGGACATACCCGCTGGGCCACACACGGAGGCGTCACTGACGCTAATGCGCATCCCCATCTCGATCAAAGCGGCAAGCTCGCACTGATCCATAACGGTGTGATCGAGAACTACCAGTCGATCCGTGACCAACTGATTAGCCAGGGGCATGAGTTTCGGACAGAAACCGATACGGAAGTGCTAGCTCATCTGATCGGGCGAATCTTTGATTCGAAAAAAGGGGAGAGAACCAAAGGCGATCTGCTAGAGGCTTTGCGCGAGGCTCTCAAACAAGTGAATGGCACTTACGGGCTCGCGCTGCTGCACCTTGACCTTCCCGACGTCGTCCTGGCGGCGCGACGCGGCAGTCCGCTCATTCTCGGTATCGGTAAAGGACAGAATTTCATTGTCAGCGATGTCAGTGCCATCGTGGGCCACACTCGAGACGTCGTTTACCTGGAGGACTATGACCTGGTTACACTTGAGCGGGACCATTTCGACATCGTTTCGCTCGCTGGTACCGATGCCACCTTTCAGGTAAGTAAAGTCGAGTTTACCCACGAAGATGCGGAAAAGGGCGCTTATCCGCATTACATGTTGAAGGAGATCTTCGAGCAACCTGGCGCAGTTCGCGATGCGATGCGCGGGCGATTATCAGCCGAGGAGAGCACGGCTAAACTCGGCGGATTGAACATGTCTTCGCGGGAACTACGCGAAGTTGATCGCGTGGTATTGACCGGATGCGGTTCAGCGTTTCACACGGCCTTGGTCGGCGAATACCTGATCGAGAACCTCGCCCATCTCCCGACCGAGTGTGAATTTGCCAGCGAATTCCGCTATCGGAACATGCCGATGAACAAAGACACGTTGGTCTTTGCTATCAGCCAGAGCGGAGAAACGATTGATACTCTCGCTGCTTTGCGGGAGAGCAAGCGTAAGGGGCATCGAACACTGGGTATCTGCAACAATGTGGGCAGCACGATTGCTCGAGAAAGCGACGGCGGAGTCTACATGCACGCGGGGCCGGAGATTGGGGTGGCTGCTACCAAGTCGTTTACTTCGCAAATCACCTGTCTCACGCTATTGGCCCTGTTGCTCGGACGTATCCGCCATCTCTCCAGTTCGCAGGGGATCGATGCAATCCAGGCCCTGGAAAGTTTGCCTGATAAGCTTCGGCAGGTCTTAGCGGAAACCGAGGCGATTCGTGAGCTCGCGATTAAATACGCGGATTCGGCCGGATTTCTGTTCTTCGGACGGCAGTTCAATTATCCGATCGCTCTCGAAGCAGCGCTGAAGCTCAAGGAGATTAGCTACCGATTTGCGGAGGGTCATCCAAGCGCGGAATTGAAACACGGAGTTATCGCCCTGGTGCGTCCCGAAGTACCTTCGATTCTCATCGCACCAGATGATGCAGTGTTGGAAAAGAATATTAATGCGCTTGAACAGATCAAGGCCCGCAAGGGAAAAGTGATTGCTATTACCAGCGATGGTTGCAAAGAGATTGCGCGGCTGGCCGACGACACCATTTTCGTCCCGCGCTGCCCGGATTTTCTATCTCCAATCCTTACGGTTGTGCCGCTCCAGCTGTTTGCTTACCACCTGGCCGTACATCTTGGTTGCGACGTGGATAAACCGCGCAATTTGGCCAAGAGCGTGACGGTTGAGTGATGGCCGAGGCAATAGCCGATAGCCAAAGCCGATGGAATGGTAATGGCGGGTGGTGGCCCGTGCGGGTCACATAAGGTAGGCCTCTGCGAGAGCGTCGCCTCGGTGGGTTTTCTCGGACTTGAGCCGGTTTCGTTCGGTAGACTTTCTATCGGTCTTCAAGGGAAAAATAGTTGGGGTTAGGATTGCTGAAGCTGAAAGATCCAGGAGCCGTGTTGGAGTTGATTGCGGTGATGGAGCTCGGCATTGTAAGGGGTTCGATCGATCCACATTTTGTA
>DATNNZ010000293.1:0-2447 GCA_035601575.1 Chthoniobacterales bacterium | reverse complement strand
GCGTTTCGATTACGCTCGCCGTTTGGCTTGTCCCATTCGTAGGCGGCTTTTATTACTGTGCTGGGACTTAGCCAGTAATCGAGACCGATGGTCCAACGGGTTTCCGAAGGATCACCGAGTCCACTCGGAGCGCCACTTAGGTGGTCCCAGCGGAAGATCAGTTCGAGGTTCCTGAGGAAATCGATGTCGAGCTTGGTAGGCCGATAGGCGAGCTCTGCGTAACCGCCATCGCGCTTCGCGGTCAATGGAAGCGGGCCAAAGCCCAATGAGCCATCAGGATCATAGACGGCGTGATCGACTCTGGCCCAGGCGTATTGAGCGAACAAATTGATGCGACCTTTCAGCAGATCAGAATCACGAGTGATTTCGAGATCGACGGACTGAACTAGCGCTTGAACACGAGAAAAACTCGTTCCTTGGAAGCCCGGCTTGGAAGTCTCAAAACCATAACCCACCTCGACTCCCGGAATGGGCAGGAAACCAACTCTCCCGCCAACTGCCTTGTTGTCGTTGTTATCCGTGTAGCTGTTGAAATCAAGTGTGCCTGCGGTGCGAGCGTCAAAGGTATTCAGAGTAGGGCCATTGGAAACGTAGAAAGCGTAATCCGCGCGCGTCGGGCCGATCGGAAACCCGCCCCGAATTTGCGCACCCACCGATATATTTGGCAGGACGTCATGGTAGACACCAATCGGTCGGTCAGGCAGTTTGTTGATCCATTGCGGCTCGAAGCGTTCGACGAAAACGTTACTTGGACTGAAGAATTCTCCTGCGCCGAGGGCTATGTAATCGTTAAGAAGATACGAGATCTGGGCATTCACAAGGTTCACATTGGTGCCGCCACCACTGGGCTCGATCTCGAGCCGGCCGTCGAAAAGAATTTTCGGCGTCAATTCCCAGAGGAAGATAGGATTAAAGGAAGCCGAAAACGTGGAGACCTGCCCGTTGCGCTGCTCGTACATAGCTTCCGCCCACCCAGCAAGAACGAATTTGGTCGTCCCGAACAATGATGCCTCCAATTCCGCGATCGAGGGGATGGCACCCGTTGTAACCTCCTTGTGCAAGTCTCCGCCGGCTTGAGTTTCGGTGGCCTGTACTTTTGGAGCGACCTGCTTTTGTACATCCGCAACGGCATGACTTTCGACGCTCTCTCGCTTTGGAACCTCACTTTTTTCTTTTTTGAGGGCGTCCAACTCCTTCTTCATCGCCAGCAACTGCGCTTTTAGCTCATCGTATTCTTTTCTGGTGACATATCCGTCTGTTGTTGGTTCCTCGGCGCGGGCAACCGGAAATGCGATTATCACGAGAGCGACCTGAATAATCGCTGCCAAGTACCGATGATGACTCTTCACTTCGGGGTTACCTCCTTCCCAGCGTGCGAAGGTAGTTGATCACATTCCACCGGTCAGTGGCTGAAAGGCGCGTCCCATAATTCGGCATTGGTTTTTTGCCCACGGTGATTTTCCAGAAAAGTTCGCCGTCTGTTTCTGCTCGTATTGTCGGGTCGGAGAGCTTGGCTGGATGAATGCCGAGATCAGCGGCGTCTGGTCCATCGCCGTTTCCGGTTTTTCCATGACAGCCCGCGCAGCGTTTCAGATAGATTTTTTGTCCAGCCGCGAGTGAAGATTCGGTCGCCTCAACAGGATTTTTCTTATGTGCTTCTGTCGCAGGGGCAGTCCATTTCTCTTTTGATTGTTCTTCACTCAGCGCGACGAGCGCCAGCCCGAGCAAGGCTGTCAGAACTACCATGACGCTCAAGCGAGGAGCCGATTGGGGAGTCATAGCAAAGTCGACAGCGAATTTTCGCGCATTACGATGGCAGTCCCGTTCAGGCACTGTAAAGCAAATAATCCGGATTACGATTTTGGTTAAAGTCGGCTCCAGCCACGGCGTAATCTGGATAACCGTTGCGATTAAAATCTATCAAGACAGGAGAGTTCTCCACTGGGATTAATGCAGATCGTATACTTCCACCAGGGCAACTCCGGTGGTGGCATTTACACCGCGCACGATGGCGGTGTAGTTACCCGCTGACAGGACCCCAATGATCGCAGATTCCCTCTGATCCCCCGGAGCCAGGCCGGTATTCATGATATCCTGCACCTGGTCTTGAGTGATAATCCCGCCGATTATCGTCGTCTGCCAGTTATCATTAGAAGCAATCAAATTTCCGGTGCCATCGTGCAGTTCCAATGTGGGATCCTGCAATGGATCGGGAACGCCAAACTGACCGAGCTCAGGGCCAATGGCGCGTATGATCACTCTCTTTGTTCCCGAGCCTTGGACAATGAAACCACCAATCATCACGTTGTCCCCGGTCTGCACAGAAGCGCGAGTACTGATGTTGAAGAGAATTGAACTGGTACCGGTGGCAAGATCGTATACTTCCACAAGCGCGACTCCGGTCGTGCTATTTACACCGCGCACAATGGCGGTGTAGTTACCCGCTG
>DATNNZ010000292.1:0-4617 GCA_035601575.1 Chthoniobacterales bacterium | reverse complement strand
CCCCTGGATCCTCGATACCATTGAGGTATTCAAGCCGGAACGCTGCATGTTCGCCAGCCACATGCCGATAGCCAAGCTGGCCTGTAGCTTTCAGGACCTTTACCGGGCTTACCTCGACATTGTCTCAGGGTTCAGTGTTTCAGAAACGCGGAAGCTCTTCTATGACACTGCGACTACGATTTATGGATTGGCGAACCTAGAGCAGGCGGAAGATGCTGTACAGGCATCCTAGCGCGTCGGTTCTCGACGGCTCTTCTGCATTTTGAGAAATTCCTGAATCTTAATAACTCTCCAGGGCAGAGGACCGGCTCCCGTTGTACATGAAGAGGAGAGCCCAACTGGACTCTCCTTTGAATTCATATCGCCAGACGAGGTCATCCTCCGTGATCCGACCGCCCGCTACTAAGGCACTGGGGAAGCCGAGGGAATGGGCAAGCTGCGAGCGGTAAAGGGCAATACCTCCAGCGGAATGCGTACGCCATGAACTTTGGTGGAAAACTGATTGGGTCCCCCTATCAGTTCTCCTTTCGGATCGAAGTTAGTAATTACAGCCGCCGTAATTTCCATCCGATCGCCAGTCTCATTTAGTCTCCCGGTAAACTGCACCTTGTCGAATTGAAACAGCGGTGCGCTGGGGGGATTAGTACTAGCGTCGACTTGGTACTCCATCGTCAGAAACGTGACCGCGAACGTGTTCCAGCCTGTCTTTTGCCACACCCCGCTCTCAGGACTATTTATCACATTCGAGGGCGGCTTTGGCGGGTTAACAGCGCTTGGATCAAAAGCACTTTCTCCCTGGAGGTCTCCCGTTAAAGTTCCGCCCTTGTGGAAGACGGTGAGGATAAACGGGCTTCCCTCGGCATCGCCTTTAGGAGCCAAGCCCCCGTTGGGTCATGGGCTTTATCCCGTCCATTAAGCTGGTCCCATTCTTGAGCGTGGAGCACTGGAGCGGCACTAGCAAGTGCCAGAAGCAGAAATGACGTTACCGTCAGCATTTTACCGCCATAGCGGTTATTTAGCTTTAAAAAGAAAAGCATAACTTTCCTCGATGTTGAATTTTGACTGTCGAACTATGCGGCACGTACCCTTAACTGCGTAGACCGCAAAAAACATGTGCTGGAGTCGTACTGACCTTCAGGACGAATGTAGTCGACCAGACTCCTAACCGAGTAAGCGTTTATCTCGCTCCTCGGTACGGAGAGAAGACGAGTTAACCTGTTGCAGGAAAAGAAACTTCTTCTAGCAAAAACAAACGGATATTTCAATGCATTTTGCTCAATTATCGCAAAAAACACTTCCCGCCAAGACAGCCTCTTGGTCGTCCGCAATTCTCCATCAAACGTTAAGCTCCCTAGCAGTAGGTAGTAAGGTAGTTCCCTACAAGGTTGTCATTGATCATTGTACAACCCCATTAATCGACAGACTTGACTTGAACGCCTTCGCGTCAATTAACCAAGTATTCCAGGCGGATCTTCCAGGTATCGGCGTCACGAACATAAATCATTGCTTGGCGGCCCTTCCATTGCCCCCAACTCCATTCCGAGATAGCGGATATCTCGCTGACGGTTTGACGCTCCCTTTCACATTTCTATTTCACTCGGAATCGACCTTCGGCGAAGAGTTCGGAAACCTCTTTCTGGTACCCTACAATCCGCTTAGCCAAGTCTCGTAGTCGTTGAAGACTAATCTTCGCGATCGCCCGCTTACCCGTAAAAACTTTTTCGATGTCATAAGCCGTCATGACTCGAAAACGGCTACTCCGTCGGAACCACCCAGACTCGTGTTTCGCGGGATCGTGTGGAGCCGGTTCTGTGGTTGGCTGAAAGATTTTACGCGCAACCCACCGGTCAGAGAATTTCCGGCGGCAACTCCTTCCTGATGTTGTATCTGATTGGCGACTTTTCTTCTTCTTACTTCGGTCCGGCGCAATAAACCTGCTTATTTACAGGCGAATCAGGATAGCAAAACTGTAGCATAGGAAATATAAAAATCAGGGCAGAAAAATAGGTCGGTGCGAGTTGCTAAGCCAATTGCTACGCCTTCGAATCGCTTCTTCCCTAAGCGTTTTACTTCATTTTGAGTCCTAGCAACTCAGCTACTGTCTGCCGGTCAACGTAGACTTTCTCCGAGCGAATCTTATCGCCCTCAACCTGGACGAAGGAAGCCCCTGGATAGGCGACGGTGCGACCGGTAGGTGGGGTGCCGTCCATTAACGGGCCGGTGTGGGTGCCGTGCAACATCCACTGAATGGCGACTAAGCCCCCTCCAGTGTCACCGATACTGATCACCTCGAGCGATGCGTCAGGAAAGGCCGTCCAAACCGATTTAGCAAAGTCGCCGATGGCTTGCCCGCTAAGATCGTGGTCCACACGCGGGGTGCGGTAGGTGCCCCCTTTAGCGTATGCGGCGACAATCGCGTCGGCATCGTGACGGTTCCAGGAATTGAAGTTGTTTTGTGCAACCTCGATAGCATTCACCTCGATAGCATTCATTGTGTTGATTCCTCAGCGTGACAGTTTGGATTGATTTCCAGCGTGCATTTCCCGTGCAACCTTCTCAACCACCAATTGGATGAGAATCTCAATATAGGACACCGCTCCTTGGTCGACCACTACGAAGAAACGAAGCTATTATTTGCTTTTTCCTAACTGTTACAGCAACAGTTTTCCCATAGCCAAGGGCTTCGGCTCGATCCATCGACGCGCTAGGATGCCCGGCATCCCAACAGCTGCTGCTGTTCCTCAAATATAAGGAGATCGAGGCGAAAGGATATGAGACGGCTGATGGTTTCGTCGTCCTAAAAGGCTCAGAGGTTTTCCCCGAAACGACCCCGTCTGCTCGATCGTCGCTCATCCAACTTAGGAGAGAGTTGCTGGCCAAAGGAGTCCTGGGCAAGAACGAAAAAGGTAGTCTTGCGTTTCTCCAGGACTACGAATTCGGCTCGCCTTCTACCGCGGCTGGAATTATCCGCGGCGCGAGTTCCAATGGCCGATCAGAATGGCGGACTGCCGAAGGAAAGAAACTAAGAGAGATCCAGGACGAAACAAATGCCTAGCCAATGAAGTGACCTGTTCGGATCAAAGTTCCCGGTAACTGCGGTTGAAAGCTATTGACGAGTCCGGCTACCACAACGTGGGGGCTACGGGTACGTTGGCCCTAGCGAATCAAACGACCGCCACCAAGTTCTACTTACCGACTCTTGATTATAAAATTCATCGTTACGTTTTTCGGTCGGGTGTCGTCAGAAGGCGATCGCGAATCTTTGAATAGATTGCCGGTAGTCCCAAGAATCGATCGTAGCGGCGATCACTGCTCCACCACCCCAGGCTCACAGATCCTGTGCTCTCCCTCTAGAGTCGAAAAATGTAGTCAAAATGTAGTCAAGAATCTCACCAGATTAGCGCCAATGGTAATCGCAATAATCACTTTGGGGTTTTTCGGCATACGTCTTTCGTGTTCGTAATAATTCATTTTAAAAGGGGTCTTTCTGGTTTGGTTTGGATCGAAAATGTTTGTTATTCAGCACCCCTAAGACCGGCCCACATCTCAATGTATTAGTCGAACGCCCGTTCAGCAATTTGTGCATCACGAAGCCCGCTACAGTGCTGCCATTGCACTCTTTTTGATTGGCGACGGTATCGGCTCAGACATATTCGGAGCCACTCCCATCTGAACAAAGCATCATGGGATGCTCAAGTTACGGTTCAAGAAACGCCCGTCATTTTGCCAGCGTCAAAATGGCCCTGGCGACAGTTCGGGCATTTGGTCTGAGCAAGGCGACTAGCAGCACGCAGTGCGGCGGACTTACAGCTCGAACAGATCCGGAGGTCTATTTCAACGTCAATGCGACTAATTGTCAGACAATCGTAGCAGAGGAATTCGGTCTCGTTACCTCCATACCTCCGAAATGCCCTCAAGTATTCGTCTGGTGTCGGCGAATGTCCATAGATCTCGCGCATTAGGCGTTCAGTTTCATCGATGTCGGACGGATGATACAAATAGTTCCGCGTTCCAATTGGCCATTCCAGGTACCGATTACCATCTTCCCACGAATCCACTGAGAAGCCGCAGTGATCGCAAGAAAAAGTGTAACAGCCCGCCATTTATGAAAGCCCCTCCTATATCAAATCGTAACGGTTTCACAATATCCTTTCATAATTTTTATGTTCTGGCTCTCTATGTCCAAACATCATCCGACCAATATCTTCCAAAAGTTTTGGATTTGGATGGTACGAATCAAATCATGCGCATCTCGGTCGAAGGAAAGGCGCTTCGGGAAAATCTCGGACATGAATATGTCCGGTACTCCGAACGCCCCAAGCGGTTAGTTCCGGGAAAATTCTGAAGAGGGCTTTTAGCTCTGACACCTTCATCGGCTGCCTCGATCGGGGCAGTCATTTTATCGATTGGTGATCGGTGTGGAACGTAACGATGTTTCTAGATTACGAATGATGCACCCGTCGAACTGCCAAATCATTTCTCCCAACCGGCTGAGACGAACCTAGGAGAAGCCTAACGCTATGTCTTCGCTTAAACCAAACCGCCCGAAATTAAGGCTGTGGCCAGCTTTCGTCTGGGCGGCGTTTCCACCGATGTTGCTGATCGGACTTGGCGCTT
>DATNNZ010000291.1:0-10899 GCA_035601575.1 Chthoniobacterales bacterium | reverse complement strand
GTTCGGCTCAGGCGGGACGTCTGACTCGTCGAAGCTGGTCGTTTCAGGCGCTGGCTGCGGCCGCGGTGTTCGGCGCGGTGATCTCGAGTTCCGTCATGCTGACGATCGAGGGCTACGGTCAACGCGAGGATGTTGCCCGCCAGGTCGTTGCGGGCCATATCCGGGGTCAACTGGCCACTCAGCCATTCGACATTGCGTCTTCCGACCGCCATACGGTCAAGCCATGGTTCACATCGCGCTTGCCGGAATCACCTCAGGTGCCTGACCTCGCGGCGCAGGGCTTCGTGCTCGTGGGTGGCCGCGTGGATGTCGTTGGCCACGATCCGGTCGCAACGATCGTTTACAGGCACGCCAAGCATACGGTCAGCCTAACGAGCCTGCCGGCCGGTCAATCCGTCTCTGACCAGGCAATTGCGGGATACAACGTCCGTAGCTGGAGTGATGCCGAGTTCACCTATGTTGCAGTTTCGGACATTCCACCTGAGGATCTTGCATCATTCGGGCGCGCATTTTCCGAGGGGTGGCCGGCGCCGGAAGTCAAATAGAAGGGCGAGATCGTCTCGTCCTCAACTGGGACGTCCTGACTCGTAAGCTCCAGAGGCGCTTGCTGGCAGACGCATTCGTTGATGTTGATCACCACTCCGGAAAAACGACGTAAGAGGACTTTGCGCGAACGGATCTATGAAGAGGTCGTGCAGCTGATCCTATCTGGCGAGTTGCCGAGTGGCGGGTGGGTGGATGAAAAGCAGGTGATCCACAGGCTGCGGGTGAGTCGAACTCCATTTCGCGAGGCGATAGGGATACTAGCAAACGGCGGGTTGATCGAGATCAAACCTTATTGCGGCTTTTATGTACGCAGCTTTTCTGGCAGAGAGACTGCGGACCTCTACGAACTATACAAGCGGATTGAATGTTTTGCGGTCGAGCTTGCCGTACCGCAAATGAGTGACCGTGACATACGGCGCTTTGAAGATATTCTTGTTGAAGCCGTGGTCGCCTTGCAGCGTGGAGACATGAGAACCTATGCCATACGCGACCGGGAGTTTTACGAGACTATCGCCGAGCAATCCGGAAATTCGGCGCTGATCGAGGCGCTGGCGCGGGTCACGCTGCAAATCCAGCTTTGCGGCACAATCACAAGTGTGAGCCGGGAGTTCGCCGAGCGCGCTGCGCACGCTTGCGACGACATCATGCAGGCATTCAAGGCGCGGGACATTCCGCGCGCCGCTTTTCTCGTCCGCGGTCGAATCAGCTATACGCAGGAGGTGATTCTTGCGCGCTTCCCAGTGAAATAGCACCTCGTTGAAGGCACGTTTCTTTGCCAGTCAGGCCTTATGCGACCAGCGACTATCGACAAAGCGCTTCTTGCTGTTTACGGGTTTCTTTTTTCACGCAAACGGCACAAGCATCACATCTAGAAACGCGAAACAAGTCAGCAACAGCCAGGCTTCGTTGGCGCTCGCGGCCAATATTCCGAACAACGATGCCTTCGTTATCGACAGTGACGGGTTTCAAGAATGGGCCGGCCGGCAGCAATCATCCGTTATTGAACATCGGACAGACCACTCCGATGAAAAGGTTATTTTGCGGAGCTTTGCCTACGCTGCCAGCGTGTTGCTGAGGATCTGCTGGATGATCAAGCGGGTCTACGCATTAAGCCCGCCGATGTTCGTCCAGCAGCAGCAATGGCGACCGCTGCGATCGAAAAATACTTAACTCATCCCGGGAGGCCAACACGGCGCAGAAGCCCCTTGAATTGAGCGTCGGACCGCAGAGGATCGAAGGCCGGCCGCAGCAGAATGGATGGGTTGAATCGCGCTTCATAGCCCTTGTTCAACCAGATCATTGCCTGGTCCTGATCGCCGAGTCCTATATAGATCAGGGCGATGTTGGCTTCGGCAGAAGGGTTTTGGTCATGCTGGGCTTCCAAGTCCTTGGCTATTTTGATTGCTTCCTCCTTTCTTCCCAAGACGGCATAAACGTAGGCGAGATTCGAGTCGAAGACCCCACTGTGTCCGGAAATCTCGATCGCTTTCTGAAACTCAGCGATTGCTTGAATGTGCATGTGCTTTTGTTCGAATGCCTGTCCCAGCTCATAATGCCCGATGGCAAAGTTCGGGTCCATCTGCAACGTTTTCTTACTTTGCTGCACCGCTTCGTCAAAGAGATGAGCTATACACAATGCGTCCGCCATGTCTGCGCTGATGATCAGAGAAAGAGGATCAAGGCTTTCCGCTTTTCTTAACTCGAAGAGGCCCTCGCTATTCCGCCCCATCAAGATCAAATGCCAAGCATACCAGAGATGAGCGGTCGCGTAGCTAGGGTTCAGTTTAATTGCCAGTTTGTATTCCGTTTCGGCAGTCTCCCAATCCCAGCTATAAAGATCCAGAGCGAAAGCGAGAGAGGTGTGGGCCTCGCCGAGACTATCGTCCAATGCCAAGGCCTTGGTCGCAGCCGCCTTCGCTTTGCGGAAAGCATCCTGCGGAGAAAGCACTCCATATTCCCAATCGCCAGACAATGCGTAGGAGTCAGCTAAGCCAGAATATGCTTCGGCATAGGTTGGATCCGTCTCGATTGCATGGTTGAAATATCCGATGGCTGTCCTTAGGCCCTCTCCGGTTCGCTTGTTCCAAAAATAGCGTCCTTTGAGGTAGGCCTCATAAGCCGCCGGGTTCACCGCCTTGGACTTCTCCAGCGCTACCTGTTCCTGTCGGTTCAAGGTAGCCCGGATTTGCTCGGCGATGGCGCGGGCTACCCTACTTTGGAGCCCCAGCGTGTCGCGGAAATCTCCTTCGTAGCTTTCGGCCCAGATCTGCTTGTCAGCGGGTACCTGGATCAACTGAGCGGAGATCCGTACTCGTTCACCGGAATGCAGCACGCTTCCTTCGATCACGGCATCGACATTCAGCTCACGAGAAATCTCAGCCAAAGGCTTGCGAACGCTCTTATAGGTCATCGCGGACGTGCGGGAGATCACGCGTATTGCGCTGATCTGCCCCAGGTGAGTGATCAGCTCGTCTGTCATTCCGTCGGCGAAATAATCCTGAGAGGCATCATCGGAGAGGTTTTCCAGCGGCAGCACTGCCAAGGAGCGGATCGAGGGTATCGAGGGTAGAGGGTGCCTCCACGAATAGAAAAACCACGATAAGGAGACCGCAAAAACCAGAGCCATTCCGAGGCCGGAAAGCCTCCAGCCGAAAGGACGGGGCTGCCATGCTGCTGAGATACCGGCGTCAGTGGGTCGCAGAAGACTGGAACCTTCGTGCATAGCAAGATCACCAGCCGCAGTCTCCAGTTTCCCGCCATGGACAACCACGACGTCGGCGAGAAACCGGTAGCCACGGCTAGCGACGGTCTCGATGAAGCGGGGGTTTTCGGCCGTATCCCCTAGTACTTCTCGAACCTTGCTGATCGCTTTGTTGAGGCCGTGATCGAAATCCACGATCGTCTTCGGCCAAAGTCTTTCGCGAAGTTCCTCCCGGGTCACTAGTTCTCCAGGTTTTTCCAGCAGCATCGCCAGCAACCTGACTGGCTGTTCCTGCAACCTGACCCGTTTGCCAAGCTTCGTGAGTTCACCGGTTCGAAGATCGGCTTCGAAAACCCCAAACTTGAAATGCTTGGAAGGTTGTACGACCGGCTTCATGGCAAACCCGAACGTTCAAAGGATTCATCAGTTTCCGCATCACAAACCAGAGTTAGAACGCCCGTTGCAAGGGATGGCTGCATCTAAGCCGTTTATTTTATTATATTTTCCAGGGTATTCACTTTTCAGGAAGATAGGACCGGCGATCCATTGAAGGAATATACATTTCCAATCACACAATCCGCGGGTTTGCAATGCCGCTCGTCATAGGAACCTGCCGATGCCGTCCTTTGCCGTTCGCCGCGACTGCAGTGCGGCCGTCTCGTCAGCCGTGCGGCAAGACGTGGGAGGCCGCGCGTGCAGATTGTGAACGGCTTCATGCAGCCTCGACAAAAACCTGCGGCCGTAACCGCAAGTGACCCGCCCCTCGAATTGGCGCCAACGTCAGCACTGGATCAGTTGGGCCTGCTGGTGCAAAGCAGGCCGCCGAGCGCGGATGCTTCTCTTGCCAGATTTAAGCAGAATGTTGTTCCTCAGCTCGACGCGGCCTACAATTTCGCGCGTTTTCTCAGCCGGGATGCCGATGCGGCCCAGGATATCGTGCAGGAGGCATTCCTTCGAGCCTATCGAAGCTTCGCTCGATATCGCGGCGGGGATGCCCGCGCCTGGATATTCACGATTGTACGAAATTGCTATCATAGCTGGCTGATGGACCGGCGGCGAAAGTCGCGTTTGGAGATTGATCAGCATGGCGATGGTGATTCCCAAGAACTCATCGCTAATATATCTTCGCACAAGGACACTCCGGAAGCGATGCTGGTACGCAAAGCGGAAGCCCAGACCGTTCGCCTCATTCTCAATGCGATGCCTCGCCCATTTCGTGAAGTACTGGTTTTGCGCGAGATCGAAGACCTCTCCTACCATCAAATTTCGGATATCACGGCCGTGCCGATTGGCACCGTCATGTCGCGTCTGTCGCGCGCGCGAAAGGCATTTGGGGATGCCTGGCGCCGCGAGACAGATACTGGTGGCTGACATCGCAATCTCTGCTTAGAAAAATAAAATAGGGATGCCGGCAGAAATCGAATTGATCCAGTCGGGCCTTTCCAAAATCGGGCAGAAGATCAGTTGCGCAAGCCCGGTCGCTCTCCCCCGGTCCGGCAACGCGGATCGCTAGCCGGCCCGCAATTCCTGGGCGGGCTTCATCACTACGACCTCGGGCTTCAGGTTCTTGGTCCGCACGACCATCGGCTTCTCCGGCAGCATACGCTGCATATCTGGTCGCGGAAAATAAACGTATGCGCCATGGCGGCCGCCACTTGGGCGCGGATTACGAGCAGCAGCGCCCATTCCAAGATCCCGAGCCTTCGGTCGGCAACATTGGGAGAGGGACCGCAAAGAACAGCGAGATCGACCAGCCACGCTCGGATGCAAAGATCCAGCCCGTTATCGTCTTCCCAAGCACCGGCATATAAAGCAGCCCGTGCACCGCCTCCGATATCAGCTGCTGCCGGGCAGGAAGCGATCTTGCCGGCGCGACGGGATGACTAATGTACCAGAAGAAGCGCAAGACTATGAGTGCAAGGCTGTTGATGCAAAGGGAAATATGGAACGTCATCGCGAACTCCTGGCGGTAACTCATCCTGGTGCCGCCCAGTCTACGTCTTACCGGAATGGTGCGTTTAGGAATATTTCCGGGCTGTCGCCCGAGATTTAAAGTTGCCGACGGAGATTCATCTTTTCGGACGGGGCCGTGAACGAGAAATAACCAGAACTGGCTTCGTGTTTCGAATGCGCTGAAGGTCGCTCGACGATCCTCGCCCCCGCTCTCAAAGGGGGTCCGACTGGTCACCTGGTATCACCACGACGTTATCGCAATTGAAGCATTCAAACGTTTGTACGCTCAAGTCCACGCCGGTCGATTTGATCCGGACGAGCATTGGGGCACGACAATTTGGGCAAGGATGATAGTCAATTTTGTTGGACGTGAAGCAAAAGAGCGAGTCCGACGCAGACATATTGCTCTCCTTCGATCAATCTAACTGTACAGTCGGTACATGCTGGCCGGCGGGATCAAAATGGATCGGTCCACTCGGTCGGTGTCAGAACGCCACATCGGGCTTAATAGAAAAGGCGGCCGATTAGACCTCCTTTTTTGCTGATTGGGCGCCGACTTGTTGCTGTGGCTCTGTCACATCTTGTGAGCGCTGTCGTAGTTCTTAGCTGACTTGCGTTTCGCGTGTGCGCTCGCATACGCACCGCTGCGGGTCGATGCCATGGCGCTCGTTGTCGAGCGGTCCTGAGATCCAATATTCAGGCTCTGGTAAAAAGCCTGTAAGCCGGGTTCCTGGACAGCTTCCTGCGCAACTACCGGGGTCGTGATTGCTGCTGACAGAATCGCAGCCACGCTGAGCAGTTTGAAGTTAGCCATTGTCGAATCCCTCCACGTTGTTGAGCCAGTGCGCATGGTGCGCGGGCCTCTGACAGAAAGACTCGAAGCTGTTTTATGATATTCCCGAGCACGCGGAATCGTGAAGTCGCGTTCAAGTTATTGGTGCCTTTGCGCACCTTGCTGCCTTCGATGCTATCCTGCGCGCCTGCGGTTGGTTGTTCTATGAGCCTCGTGAACTGGACGAATGTCAGCTTGCGCACGAATATATTGTTGCCCCAAGAAATATACGTTTCTGGATGGCAATTTATTCCCGCATGCCGGCTTGGTCTGCGGCGGGCGACTAGATAGAGTCAGTTTGTCATCACTTGACTTGAGGTGGTCAGATTCAAATCCGACAGTTTGGGACTGGAATTGGTCATGAAGAGCCTCACAGCGTTACTCGGGACGACTATCCTGCTCGCGGGAATTGGAGCAAGCGACGCAGGGGTTCGGATTGTGGATGACCCTGGCGGCCGGATCGCCTCGACGCGACGCCTCCGCCAGCCGTAGCGAGTTAGGACTCGCCGAGCGACTAAATAGCAGCCTCCCTCGTAGTCACCAGCATATGCACAGGTGCCCACGCGGCCACGGCGGGCGCTCGCCGCCGCAATCAGTGTTGTCTTGTTGATCTCATCTGTCCCCCGTTTGATCTTGATGCTGCCGATTTCGACACGCAGTCGCGGAATCTAACTCGAACAACGTGCGTGCGCTTCGGGTCCCAGCAAGCAGGGAATTGAAATCCTGTTACTGGCAGGCAACAAGGACAGACTGAAGTGTCTTGAGTGAATACACGCGCACGCAATCGAGCCCGATTCAACAAATAAGGTTTTCCGGGTCGATGTCCTTTTGGGGGTACTAGCCAGCGGCGCGGTTGTACTGTTTAAGCCGCGCTGCTGCACCAGCGGCGAGTTGCAACAGAACGCCGAGCATCCATCCGAAACCGATTCCAACATTGCAAATGACGGGCGGGGTCTCGTCAAAGATGATCATATAGACCGATACGAGCGTTGCAACAGCCGCGACGAATGTGCCGGTGGCACTTGCCAGCGTTATCGGGTTCGTCTTCGGACGCGAACCGGTGGAAAACGTACGGTCGGATGCGCCCGAAGGCAGCGGAGGAATGTTGGTTCCAAAATAGAAGCCGATAGAGCCATATAGGACCGCTGAGAAGAGAACCCCTAGGGAATTGATCGCCTCGATATTTGCTCTAGCCACAAACGCTGCAACGTAGAGTCCGCATAGCGCGCCCGTGATGGCGAGACCGATCCTTTCTATGACCTGAGCAAACCCGTTTAGGTAGTAACGGGTGGGTGTTGTAGCATCTACTCTATTTGCCATGATTTGGATTCTCTCTTCTTTAGTCGACGAGACTAATCTTGCCCGGGATTTGCAGCGCCAAGCCAAGAAGCCGAAAGATGCTCCTACGCGTTAATCAGTAGACTGGATCGGCGATTGCTTTATTCCGGCGAGGCTTCGCTCGCTTCGATAGGCAACAGTGCAGATGATCTGACCATTTGCCGGACAAGGACCCACAGGTTTGATCTAGAGCGAAAATCGCAATAGCAATGAGCGATCAACGCGTTCTAGGTGATCGATTAAAGACGTGGGAATAAACCGCCCTCGCAGGGGTCTCTGCTGTGGTGAAACAAGTTTTCGTGAAGCACACGCGCACAGCATGCGGCGTTTCGTTTCGAGCCATCCGTATCACTGCGGCACGTGGCCTCAGCTTTTCTCCCGAAGCTGGGGCCCTTTTTTGCTGGCGCCACCTGTGGACGACGAACGCATCTTCGATCCATGTCTGCATAGCGCTTTTGTACGCTGGCGAGTGAGCATCGGATCGGCTCGGATGGCTGCGCTGATAGAAACTCCCGAAGCCAATTGTTAAGGGATAACGGCGGCGGCAGCGGGTGGATGAACAAACGGATTTCTATGCCTATTCGAGTATGCGCGTGAATAAACTCACGCGCCGTTCGGTCTACTGTCCAGGAACGAAAGTGAGAGTCTGCATGGAGATCGGTATCAATAGGAAGGAGCACAAGCACAAAGATCCGCTGGGTGGCGGGGCCGCCAATTCAGGTAGTCGGAAGCGGATCAACTTGGCGCTCCAAGGTGGGGGTTTTCACGGCGCTTTCGCCTGGGGAGCGCTAGATCGTCTCCTCGAGGACGATTGCATCGACTTCGATGGTATCAGCGCCACGAGTGTTGGCGCGGTGAACGCCACCGTGCTGGCTTACGGGCTGACAGTCGGCGGTCGCGCGGGTGCCCGACATGCGCTGGCGGCCATTTGGCGCCGCGTTGCCACTCTGGCTTCGCTCAACCCTCTACAGCCAACCCCGTTTGACCGGTTGACGGGCAACCAGTCGCTGGAAACATCGCCGGCCTTCGTCCAATTCGATATCCTGACTCGGTTGTTTTCGCCCTACCAGCTCAACCCGTTCAACATCAATCCTCTGCGTTCGATCCTTTGCGATACGGTGGACTTTGATGCGATACGCAACGCGCGCTGTCCGATCAAGCTTTTCCTCTCGGCAACTAACGTGCGATCTGGAAAGATCCGCGTTTTTCACAACGACGAAATCGGGCCGGACGCTGTTTTGGCCTCGGCTTGTCTACCGTTCTTGTTCCAGGCGATCGAAATCGACGGTGAGCACTATTGGGATGGTGGGTATATGGGCAACCCGGCAATCTTCCCGCTCATCTATAACTGTGACAGCCGAGACGTGGTGATCGTCCATATAAATCCGATCGAGCGACCAGATGTGCCCAAAACTCCACGTGAGATCCTAAATCGCATCAACGAGATCAGCTTCAACTCATCGCTCATGCGCGAGATGCGTTCGGTCTGTTTTGTGACCAAGCTGATCGAGGAGCAGAAGATTCTGGACAAGACCATAAAGCGCATGCTGATTCACAGCATCGAGGCAAACGATGTGATGCAAGCGATGAGCGTAGGGAGTAAGTTGAACGCCGACTGGGACCTGGTCAACAAGCTTATGAAAGTCGGCCGTGAGCGGGCAGATACTTGGATTGCTGCTAACTTCGATCGGCTAGGTGAGCAATCTACAACCGACATCCACAAGAAGTATCTATGAACGACCTTGTTGCACAGTCATCTTCGAAGACGCAGTTCAGGTCAGTTTTCCCCCTATGTAATGAACACGGAGTTCGCGCGGCCGAGTTGCAGCATCACTACAACACGCGGACGGTCCGCCATGCTTGAAGACCTGATCGCGGAACCGTGATTCTACATTCTAAAACAATTTGCGAGTTCGAGAATATCAGGCCTCGAGTTTGAGTCTTTTTATCAGAGGACCCGCACACATGGTGTTCTTCGTATTAGGAGGCGCCACATGAAATTTATCTTGGTGAGTGGCAGGACACCTCGCACGCAATCGTTCTGTGCGCTGTGCTGTGAGCAAATCGGGGAGAGCTACCTACGAGATATCGCGACGCAGCTCGCCTACTGCAATCACAAGTGCTACGTCGATTGCTGCAAAGTGCCCGTCCTTCTCCAATATCATGCGATGGCATCATGATAACCCCGGAGCTTCAAAATCTCTGAGGCTGAGCGACGGAACTGCGAATCGTCGGGCTGCCCTGATCGCTTTTCCGCGTGGAACTACTTTCGAAACCTCAACGGTTGAATCCCTCCGACGGCATGGAGAACTATCATGAAGAAGTTCACACTTTTGGGTGCAGCTGCAATTCCCTTTATATCCCTTGCAACCCCGGTAATGGCACAGCGAGTGATCTCGGAACCGGGATACTGTGCGCAGTTTTATCCCAACGCGAATTGTCAGAATGAGGGACCAAACAATCCATATACGGGCGACTATCAGCGCACACTCTTCCAAAGTAACTCATATGCTTCCAACGGTGTCTGCGCGCGGGGCGCTACATTCTACCGGGGCCGTGATGGCCGCAAGCATGCATGCGACTAACAGACTCTAAATTGTCAGCCCCAAAAGCCGACCGTTAAGGACAACAATGACATCGAAAGTTCCGGCCGCAGTTCTTTGTCTCGTCGCCGCGCCAGCATTTGCACAGGGCGATCTCAAGACAGCGCCGTTGCGACTCTCCTTGCAGATCGTGGGCGACACGCCCGGCGAGCGATGTGCTCGTAGCGCGATGCATTGGATCCAGCACCGCTGGTGACGATGTCTTTGCACCGGACCTTCCTTCCACGACGATTTTCGGTGAGCAATGTTCATCCGCAGACTTGGGCGAACAAGGCTATAACGGTTTTCCGCATCATGCTTCCTCCCTTGGACGATCTCGCTCCCAAGGGTAGGACACCTTCGCGGCGGGCTTATTCGGGCGATCGAAGAACATTCGCGGTGAACTGACCGTGAGCGAGGCTCATAGATCAGTGTCCGGATGAACCCATACGTAAGGCGCGATTTGTCGCTCCGTTGTGAGCCGGATCATGCGCACGGGCAGAGCGTAGCAGACCTTGCGTGTACCGACCCCTAAACGCGGGCATAATGGTGATGAAGTCCGTAGAGGATAGAGCGCGATTTGATGCTCGCGTCCAGGGCTACATTAGGGCCGCCGGACTGGCCGCTGAATGTGGCGAGACGCAGTGGCAAAGGGATTGAGCGACGGCCGCGGTCGTGATCGCTTCAAGCGCAACGTGCACGACACGAACTGCGTCTGGTAACGCCTTCTGAAGGTCCCTATGCTGACCGCGATCTATGTTCTATTTGAAAAGCTGTTTAGGACGCCTCGCAGAGGCATCGACCTCTAACGGATTGAAATTGCACTCGCGGATATTAGCGATGACGGGCTCATCGACTTTCGGAGATGGTAGCAATGGAATTGGCTAAGAAAAAGATCGACGTGGGCCTTTCAACCAACAATCTCGATCCAATGCTTCACTTCTGGC
>DATNNZ010000290.1:0-17063 GCA_035601575.1 Chthoniobacterales bacterium | reverse complement strand
CCGAACCATTGGTGGTCCGGCTCAGTGTTGGATTTCAGGGAGATTCTTATTCGCCTGCTGCCTGGAGCGCGTCGCCATCTTCCCCAGATGACCGTATACGCGTCGGACGGGCAAACCCTATGCTCCCCAGTGGTCTGAGCTGTCTTTTGCGTCCTGACACGTTTCAGCGCTGAAGCTAGGGCATTGACGTTGCTGTCGAAAGCCGTGGTGCGGCCATCACCAGAACCTACTGTGCGAATGGCAACCTCTGTCGGCCGTCTAGCTCTGGAGAACACATCGGCGAGCGTTACGGCCGCAGCCGATCTCTTGACCTCGACATTTGCCTGACTCACTGAGTCTTCGCAAGCCGCGGTGTTAGCAACGGATCGGATCGCTGCGCGATAATCGGCGTTTGCACGGTCGTAGGCATCACGTGCCGCGGGAGGGATCGAGGACCAGAGTTTGCGCTGAATCGCAGCTTGGAGATTGGGTTCGGTGAACATAAAAGAGAAAAATGACGTATTATTTTAGCTGCATGCGTCACCGCAGACGTGGAGCGTAAAGCTCGACAGTAGGGACCGAGTCCACCGCTACCAGGGAGACACGTTTTACACCGCAGTGATGAGTGTGGGGAACTCCGCAGATGCCATAGAGGGAAGGAAACAGCGCCAGTCAATCGCGCTGTGGCTCGCAGATGTTCTTAGAGATCCTTCTGCGCCATTGACCTCGGAGACCATGGCGCATTATCGCATGATGACGAACTGGTTCCCTGATGGACCGATTGCGCTTGACCGCATCGAAAACATCTTTCGCGGAGGTCAACCCGAGTTGTGCGACGAGCTCTACATTTCGCTAATTGTGGCGTGTCTGGACAAGATCCTCGGAGATACCCGACCGAAGACAATCACGGGAGTGGTGAAGAAGGCGAGTAAGTCGAGCAACTCGACCGAGAACAAGTAGATCATCAATCGGCTGCTGTGATCTGCCTTGATCACCTGACGGCCGCACAGATCCTCCGTGCCGCGAATGCCACCACACCTCGTCGGCGAATCGGTACCGTTGTTGCGTCAAGGTACCCCGTAACCTTCGGCTTCGTCTTGCTTCGCGTGCGAGTATCTCGTTTGAGATCTTGGGTCTTTTCTCCAATCGACAAAAGTAGGACTATCTTCGTAACCACCCTTCGCCGGCTGGCCGGAGGTGGAAATGAAATCTCCGTTTGCGCAACCGGAGAAAACCGCCGAGCCGATTGCCAACCCTGCAAGGGCAACTAAGTGCATTTTCATTGTCTCCTCCCGAGTTTTAGATTGATCGTCGGCCAAACGACCTGCTGCGGAAATTCTTACGTCGCCGGTGACATCCGTCGCGGGGAGGGCGGAAGGATCAACGCCTTTGTCAAAAAGGTCGTTGTGCGACAACCCCAATGAACGCCCAATCCTCCTCGGCGTCAAGTTCGCTCACACGCCGGAATGCGGCGAGCAACAAGCGTGGATCGACGCCAACCACCTCGAAGTTACCTCCGCAACGAGTCGCCGCAAAGCTCGAGGTTAGTCTCCATTTTGGGATCGCCGGAGTAGTTGGCTCTGGCGATGGTTGTCATCTGTTGAGCCACCACGGCTTGTCGCTCTTTCCGCCTCGGACACACGTTACGACAGCTTGAGGTTCGGTCCCGACAGGGATCCATTCGTGGCTAGAGAACCGGACCGGTGCGGCCCATGCTTACAAGTCCTGGTCAAGAAATGTGTAGAAAGCTGATATTTGTCGTGTGTAGCGATTGAGATGATATTTTGTACTTGGATCCGCTTTTTCCTGTGAATCATGAATGTCGATGGTCAACCTTATCGAACCATTTGGCTGGACGATGATCGCGCTTCTGTCTGCGTAATCGACCAGACCCGTCTACCCCATCGATTTGAGGTCGTGCGTTGGCGCAGTGTTCAAGATGCTGCTGCGGGTATTCGCACCATGGTGGTACGCGGCGCACCACTGATCGGTGCGGCTGCGGCTTACGGGATGGCGCTGGCGATGCAGGAAGACTTCAGCGATGAAAATCTTCAACTCGCGTATGATACGCTGTTTCGCACTCGGCCTACCGCGGTCAATCTGCGTTGGGCACTCGATTTGATGCGCCAAACTTTACTGCCGTGCAAGTCGGCCGAGCGCACGGGCGTCGCTTACGCCCTGGCCGGCCGGATCGCGGATGACGATGTACAAAACTGTTCCGCGATTGGCGATTGTGGGCAGACACTGATTGAACAGGCTTGGGAGAAGGTATCAGGATCTCGTCCGGTTAACATTCTCACTCATTGCAATGCGGGTTGGTTGGCAACGGTCGATTGGGGCACCGCGCTCGCTCCTATTTACAAGGCCTTCAATGCCGGCATCTCGCTGCATGTGTGGGTAGATGAAACTCGCCCGCGGAATCAGGGCGCTTCCTTGACCGCCTGGGAACTGGGCCATCATGGCGTTCCTCACACTGTGATTGCCGATAATGCCGGTGGCCACTTGATGCAGCATGGACTGATTGACCTTTGTATTGTCGGCAGCGACCGAACCACGGCCAGCGGCGACGTGGCCAACAAGATTGGTACCTATCTCAAGGCGTTGGCTGCCCGCGACAATGGCGTGCCGTTCTATGTCGCGCTGCCCTTATCGACGATCGATTGGACGATCGAAAATGGCGTACGCGACATTCCTATTGAGAAGCGCGCACCGGAGGAGCTAACGCATGTCAGTGGCGAGAGCGACGATGGCGATGTGCGCACCGTTCGAATCACTCCAAAGGCTAGCCCGGCCGCAAACTACGCGTTTGACGTTACGCCGCGCCAGCTTGTCTCCGCGCTGATCACCGAGCACGGAGTATTTCGGCCGGTTCCTGAAGAGATGGCTGAGCTCCGGAACAAAAGGGAACGAATTACGGCCGAGGAATCAGGAATAGAGAAGCTGGAGTTCAGAATCTAGCAGGCTGCGTCGGGAAACTGCGACCGGGAAAGCTCGTTCACGCCGACAGGGAACATCCGTTTAAAGCAGTATAACGGCGACCGATAATCGTGCAGCTGGATCTAGCGGCACGGGTACGTACGTTCCGAGTTTAGGAGCCGAACTTTCGGAAGGGCTTCATGCACCGGTGAGCTGGGGCGGGCGGTCGGGAGAACGTGCGCTACATACAAAAAATATGTTGTATACAGTGCTGTTTTCCAATATACATCGATCATGGCACTGCGACTGAACGAGATGGTAGTCCGCGGGATGATTGACAATCGAGAGAAAGGCAAAGTCAGCGGTGAACTCTGGCTCGCGGGGCAAGGCGCACCGATCGGATTCGAACTAGTTGGTAATTGTGACCGCGATCTGGCCGGACGCTTGGTTGAGTTCACTAATCGTAAGCCGGAGCCGACTAGTTGGCTCCGAATGCTAACGGATCAGGTTGGGGAAGCCGGTACAATCACCGCAGCAAGAAAGGTACGGGTTATACCTGAGGACATTCGTCTGGAGGATTTAACGCAAGAACACCTCAAACATTTGGACTGGACCAGCCTGCTTTATTTGGAGTGGTTCAGCAGATCCGATGGCCGCATAGTGGTTGAGATCGTCGATCCGGAGCTTCGCGTCTCCGAACCTAGCTGGGAATTCGCTGCAGACGAAGAGACAAAAATGCAAGAAATGGCAGCGCAACCGCCGGCCGGATTTATACACACGATTGAAATCGCCGACATTTGCCGGGATAAGGAAAAGCTCAGCGAGTTCCAGTATGAGAAGTTACTGAAGCGATTCGACGAGCATGTAGCCGAGTTTGAAGAACTTTGGGAGCGATACCGGGATGATCCCGACGCCAACCAGAAAATTGCTGACGAACTGGGGTTGGTCTTGATTCAAGACGACACGGATCCGGAGGAGTCAGAAGAGTATTTCGAAGGAGATCCAAAGGAACCAGAACCTGGGAAAGACACCGTGGCGTTCCACGAGCCGCGGTGGTTTCACCATCCACTTATTGTGCGAGCCAAGGACCTCTGCGTAGCGGTAGCTGAAATTCGAAACTCCGACACGCCGAAACCTCAGACGCCAGATCGTCTGGAGGATCTTTATGCGTTCTTGCTCCAAGGAATGGGAAAGCTGGCCAATGCGCTGCATGGCCTGGTTGAAGGCGACGAATCTCGTGAATCGGCTCTGCTGGTCGCGATGCTGAAGCGAAGTCTCAGCGAATATCACTCGGCTTTGGAAGTTTTGGAAAGAATACCGAATGGGCCGATCAGCGCTGATCTGGAACAAAAATGGCGAGCTGAAGTACTCGTAATTCGCCAGGAAATACTAAATGAAATGAATCGACTGAGGCAAGATCCATAATCAGATGTTCTCTACCGCAGTGGGCAACATGTGCGCGTGCTCCTTTTTGGTCGGTGCTCGAGTGGAATTATTGTGGCAAACGTATTGTCATGGGATGCCCAAACCGCCCGCACAGCCGAATCCCGAAAATCACCGGTCATGCCGGCTACTGCGGTGTTGGTCAGAGCGACAACGGAGAGGTGCGCCGCGGGATCAACCCAAAAACTGTTTCCATAAAACCCCGCCCCACCGCCAGGAACCTGGATTCCTTGGTGAAGCGGTTGGTTTGGGATCTTCGAGTACAGCGAAGCCCAGGCCAAACCTCCATCCCGGATCGAGCGACGGCGCAGGTAGGGCACCGATAGCGTTTTTTGTCATCAGTTCGATGCTTTCCGGCTGCAGGATTGGATTGTTTCGGGTGCGTAACGCTTCCAAGAAAATCAGATAGTCCCGAGCTGTCCCAATCATTCCTACGCCGCCAGACGGATACGAATTCGGATCAAAGACGCGCGAGGGAGAGAAGGTGATTACCTCGTCGTCGTTTCTGACCACCTGCGGATCATTCATTCGCACTGGTTGCGGCTCGGCGTCGGCATAGGCGGTGGCCAATCGCGTGGCATCGGAAACCGAGAATGTCGTGTCTTTCATTCCTAACGGCCCGGTCACCAATTGGGCGATTATTTTCGGGAGGGACGCGTAGCCCGCCCGTGCCACCACTTCACCGAGGACGTCAATCGCGAGTGAGTAATGCCAAATGTTTCCCGGAGGATAGAGGAGGATAGAGGAGCGGAACAGAGGCAAGTCGACGCAGGTTTTCATCTATTGCGAGCCCAGGTTGTTCCAATCCGTCCGAAACCTATGCGCGATGATACGGGCCGTCCGGTGACTCTTTAAAACCATAGTTGAGACCGGCGGTATGGGTAAGCAAATGACGCACGGTGATGGTCGGCCGGTGGCCGTTGGGCAAGGCCGGGCGAAAATCGGGAAGCCATCGTGTGACCGGATCATCCAGATGAATTTTGCCTTGCTCAACCAACGCAAGCGTTGCTGCGGAGACGATCGGCTTGGTCATGGAAGCGAGCCGGAAAATGGTGTCTGCATGCACGGGCTGCCCGTTTTCTCGATCGGCAAAGCCGGCGGCTCGAGCAAAAACGATGTCTCCGTCGCGAGCGACAAGAATAGTGGTTCCGACAATGCGATTCCGGGCCAAGGCGCGGTCGATCACCAGGTTCAAGCGATCGGCCAAAGGGGCATCGTTCGAACGGTTCACTGCTCCCGAGGATGAAAAACGGACATCCGCATGACGGTCAGCACTTCCCGGTTTCATAGTTATCGTTACAGAAGTAGCAGAATTGCCAAGTGAACGGAAAACCAAGAAAAACCGCGGATGGGATCCACCTTCGTTGCGGCCGGGGCAGAGTCAAGCCGTGCTCGCCAAACCTACCGCGCACAAACCACTGATGGACGCGGAATGAGAGAGGTACCTATTCGTGTGCATTAGCGTCTATTCGTGGTTATGGAAAATAGGGGGTTCTGCTATCAACCGCGAACGGACACGAATCAAGAGGCATCCGAACCAAAAGAGACGAAAAAGGGAACCGCGAATAGACACTAATGGACGCGAATCAGACCAAATCTTTCGTGTTCATTCGCGGTTAAAGAATCCCCACTTCTTAGTGTGTATAGACGTCTATTCGTGGTTGTTCGTGTCCATTCGCGTTCCGGCTTCATGAGACCAGTGCGCCGCTACAGGAGGACCCGGAGCCAGCGGTGCAACCGAAGCAATGGTTACCGACTGCGATCGAGCGTTCGCTGAGTTGCTCAGGATTGAGATCCCAGAGATACAACGGCGTCGCTTCTTTCCATTGCATGCCGAGTTGCTGATTGAAATCGCAATCGTACACCTCGCCACGCCAACCAACGCTGAGGGTATTACGACACATCAGGCCTGCGACCGAAGCTGGATTGAAGGCTTCGACCAGCAATTCCATGTAGGCGCTCAATTTTCCACTGTGTTTCAGCCAGGAAGCAAAGCGCCCGATTGGCATATTTGTGATGGTGTAAAGCCGATGGAAATCGATATCGAAATGCTTCTTTAACTCCCGCTTATAGTCCGCCTCTAGTTCGGCTTGGTCAGCTGGAAGAAAATCACCATTGGGGTTGTAAACGAGATCGAGGACTAGATCAGGCTTACGACCGTAGCCAAAGCTGTTCAGGAGTTGAAGAGAGCGTATGCTCAAGTCGAAGACGCCGTCGCCGCGCTGGGCATCCACGTTTTCCGATCCGTAACATGGCATAGAGGCGACAATATTGAGGCGATTGGTGACGAGAAATTCGGCGAGCCATTGAAAGCCGGGTTCCAACAAAATCGTGAGGTTGCAGCGATCGATGATGGTTTCGATTTGAGGCATTTGGCGGAGCCGCTCGACCAAATAGCGAAAATCGGGAACCATTTCCGGCGCGCCGCCGGTCAGGTCTACGGTAGAAATGTTGGCGTTTACCAACCAGTCGAGGATTCGGTCGACGGTCGCGCGCGCGATAATCTCTTTGCGTTTCGGTCCGGCGTTCACATGGCAGTGAACGCAGGTCAGGTCACAGAGCTTGCCCACGTTGAGTTGGAAGATCTCGGTGCGACTGCGCTGAAGAGTCAGTCCGTGGCTCGCCAATGTGCGGGAAAAGGTCTGACCGGTTGGGCGATCGAGATTAGGCGCAAGTGTCATTTTCAGTTGGCGGCGAGTTATTGGGATGGGTTTTAAGCTGGCGGTAATACCAACTATGCAACGTGCGAGGATCGACGCCAAGATAGAAGAGCCCAATCAACGTGGCGTTACGGCACGTTCGCCACCAAGTTCCCAACCGACCGAGACGCCGGGGAGGTGACCAGAGCGGCGGATCCAGAATCGTAATCCGTCCGATTCGGCGCAGTCTGCGAGAGAATTCCAAGTCTTCCATTAGAGGAATGTTGGCAAAGCCGCCCAGCTTTCGGAAAACCGATGCTGTGACGAAGATGGATTGATCGCCAAACAGTGGTCCGCCCAGTTCACTCAGCCATCTAACGAGCGGTTCTCGCCACATTGTGTGTTGAGCTCGAAATCGGCGGTGAAAGGCACCGCCGGCGATAGTACGGTCACTGGCCACGCGTTGCAAGGCGCTCAGGTGTTCGGGACGCAACTCAGTATCGCAATGGTGAAAGCATAACAGTGTCCCGCGCGCGGCGTTCGCTCCCGCATTCATCTGTTTGCCACGCGAAGGTTCGTTGCACGAAATGAGCTGGATGGCGCCACGCCGACCCAAATCACAAAGTGACGGCGCGGGATTCACTGCTACTACGATCCACTCGGCCAGCTCAGGAACGACCGGTAGACTATTTATCAGATTGACCACCAGCTCGTCATCTTGCCACACCGGAACAATCAAACTGATCAACGGGTCCATGAGAAAGGAAGTTTAGTATACGCTTAGAGAAAAATTTTCAGAGCAAATGCTGTTGCCGGGTTCGGATCATCTCTAACCATATCCTGGACTTTTTTTCTATTAGATTTCGTTTCAGCTGCGTCCGCGTCACAAGCATTAAATAAAGTCGTTGAGGGGCTCCCGGTGTGCCGGCCCTACCGTTCAGGGTAGTGCCGGCGCGTCGGAGTCGCCCAACAGCTCTATCTTAGCGCACGCGCGGCGAACGTCGTTTGTTCCCGCCGGACAAGTGCAATCGACGCAGGTGCTAGGTCTTGTTGGCGCCCACGAGGCAGCGGAAACGGCCGATGGATACGATCTCCTGTATTCGCCCTTCAGTCTTCGGTATCCTGTAGAGCATGCCCCAAAGCGCTACCTTTCATTGGGATGATCCGCTAAGACTTGACCTTCAGCTCGCGGACGTTGAGAAATCGGTTCAATTGGAGGCTGCTGATTTTGCGCAAAGACGCCTGATGCCGCGAGTGATCGAAGCTACTCGGACGGAGCGCTTTGATCCCGCTGTCATCAGAGAAATGGGCGAAGGAGGATTTCTTGGTATCAACTTACGCGACTACGGTTTCCGCGATCTGAATCACGTTTGCTATGGATTGGTCGCTCGCGAGTTTGAGCGCGTGGACAGTGCTTATCGAACTGTATTTAGCGTGCAATCGAGTTTGGTTATCGAGGCGATTTATCTCAATGGTTCGCCGGCACAGAAGGAAAAATACCTGCCACGATTGGGCTCGGGAGAACTCGTTGGTTGCTTTGCGTTGACCGAACCAGAGCATGGCTCGGATCCGGGCTCAATGGCTACGCGGGCGCGGAAAGTGGCTGATGGCCATCAACTTAATGGAAACAAGAAATGGATCGGACTGGCTACCGTCGCCGATGTTTTGATTGTGTGGGCGAAGGATGAAGAGGGGATCGTCCGCGGATATATTGTCCAGCGCGGTACGCCTGGACTGCGGACGGCCAATATCGACGGCAAATTTTCGTTACGGGCTGCACCCACCTGCGAAGTATGGCTGGAAAATGTTATCGTTCCGGCGGAGAACATATTGCCGGGCGCCAAGGGATTGGCGGCACCGTTTCGATCGCTGAACAAGGCGCGATTCAGTATTGCTTTCGGGACGATCGGCGCCGCGGAAGCGTGTTGGAAGATTGCCAGAGACTACGTTTTGGCGCGAAACCAATTTGGTAGGCCACTCGCTGCCAATCAGATGATCCAAAAGAAGCTGGCGGATATGCAAACCGAGATCGCGCTCATGACCCAGGCTGCCCTGCGAGTAGCTAGACTTCTAGACGAAGGCGAGTGTACCCACGAGGCGATTAGTTTAGTCAAGCGCTGCTGTGCCAAGAAAGCGTTGGATATAGCCATCGCTGCGCGAGACATGCTCGGAGCGAACGGAATCCTGGATGAGTATCACGTTGTTCGTCATTTAATGAACCTGCTCGCGGTGAATACCTATGAAGGAACCGAGGACATTCATGCCCTGATCCTCGGACGAGCCCAGACCGGGATCTCGGCGTTCTAGCAGAGCGTAGCCTGATGCTCCGCCTCAGGAAGCGGACGCTGGCGCTGATCCGAAAAGTGCCAGGTCAACGTTCTTTCGAGCGGATTATACGCTTGGTTCCTGAGGCGAGAGCGTCAGGCTACCTGACTTCGCCGATAACGCGCGCCCGGCTCGCGAGCTATTCTCTCGTCCGATCGCCCGAGATATGAAATCACCGGTGCGCACGACTTCATCGAGGTCGATCCCGGTCGGCAGACCTAGCCCATGCAGTAAATAAAGAAGATCTTCGGTAGCTACATTTCCGGTGGCGCCTGGGGCGAACGGGCAACCGCCGAGACCCGCAACGGAGCTATGAAAGATCGATAGCCCGACTTCCAAACTGGCCAGGCCATTCGCTAATGCTTGTCCGTAAGTATCGTGATAATGGCCAGCTAAGCGGTCGATAGGAAACTCCTGTGCAGCCGCACGAATAACCTTTTTGACCTGGTTGGCGGTACCGACCCCAATGGTGTCGGCGATATCGATCTCGTCGCAACCGAGATCGCGCAAACGGCGAACTAAATCGGCGACTGCGGCAACGGGCACCTCACCCTGGTACGGACAGCCCAAGGCACAAGAGATAGAGCCTCGCAGCCGCACATGATGCTCTTTAGCGGCTAAGGCCACTGGAGCAAGGCGATCAAATGACTGGGCAATCGAACAGTTAATATTCTTTTGCGAAAATGTTTCGCTGGCAGCAGTGAAGATCACGACTTCATCGACCTTGGCTGCCAGCGCGCTTTCAAATCCTTTGGCATTCGGAACCAGAGCCGAATAGACGGTTCCCGGTTTACGCTTGATTTGGCGCATCACTTCGGTGGCATCCGCTAATTGAGGAACCCATTTTGGTGAGACGAATGAAGTTGCTTCGATATGGGTGATACCGGCAGTGGAGAGCCGGTCAATCAATTCCGCTTTGATCGAGGTCGGAACCGAGGTTCCTTCATTCTGCAAACCGTCTCGCGGCGCGACTTCGACGACTCTAATCACTTTCTGCATTCAACGGTCAGGTGTTAGTTGGGACAAAGCGCAGGAGTAGCACCCCTTCGTCGACCTGATCTCCCGGGTTGAACAATACCTCGTCGACGACGCCGTTCTCAACCGCCACAATCGTGTGTTCCATTTTCATTGCCTCCATCGTCACCAGAGGGGCGCCTTTGGTCACGGTTTGACCTTTCCCGACCAAAACGGCGACTATCTTTCCGGGCATCGGCGCGCTCAGATTCCCTTCCGCATGCTCGGCCTGCGACGCCACGCTGACTGGATCCATCCATCGCAGCGTAACCTGCTCGCCTTGCGTAACGATAACAAAGCTTTCACCGAGCGAATATACGTGGCCGGCGATTTTCTCGCTATTGGCCAATAGCACGAACTGGTTCTCTCGATCCATCAGAATAGAAACGAATCTGGAATCGCGGCCGGTTTGCAGTAAGTATCCTCCCTGCGAATAAGTTAGCTTGGCCTCAATGTCCCGGTGAGAGCTCCTCCAGTATAACGTTCGAATGTATTCGGCATTGAGCCGCCAACCCGAAGTTTTCGTCCAGGGTGAAAACGGATCGAACGGGTCGGCTCTGGATCTCATTTCCTCCTGTTTGAGTAAAGCGGCGGTGGCTAGCGCAATCGAAGCGAATTGAACGGGATGGTCCGGGCTCACTAAACGGTCAAGAGTACGATCAATTAAACCCGTATCGAGGTCGGCCGCGCTAAATTCCGTGGAACTAACCAGGCGCGACAGAAAAGCGCGATTCGTCTGCAATCCAAGTGCAACGAAATTGCTGAGTACCTGGCGCAGACGAGCGACCGCGGAGGTCCGATCACTTCCCCAGACTATCAATTTGGCGATCATCGGATCATAGTACGGCGAAATGACATCTCCTTCGCGCACGCCCGAATCAACGCGTACGGCAGCTGGACCAGCCCCAATTTCGAATTCGACTGCTTTCGGTAGTTTCAAAACTCGTAAAGTCCCGATTGAAGGCAGAAAGTGATTGTCCGGATTTTCGGCATAGACGCGCGCTTCTATCGCGTGGCCGTGAATGGTGAGTCCATCTTGGAGCACCGGAAGTGGCAGGCCCGCCGCAACCCGCAATTGCCACTCGACTAAATCCTGGTCGGTTATCATTTCGGTGACCGCATGTTCGACCTGGAGACGCGTATTCATCTCCATGAAGTAAAAATGCGCATCTTGATCGATGAGGAATTCGACCGTACCGGCGCCGATATAACCTACCGCCCGCGCTGCCGCCACCGCGATTGCTCCGAGCGATTCCCGCAATTCTGCAGTGAGTCCCGGTGCTGGCGCTTCTTCAATGATCTTTTGGTAGCGGCGCTGGACCGAACAATCTCGCTCAAAGAGATGCACGCAGTTGCCGTGAGTATCGGCAAACACTTGGATTTCAATGTGCCGCGAATACGGCAGGTACTTTTCGATAAGCAAAGATTCATCTCCGAAGCTGTTCTTCGCTTCCCGGCGGCAAGACGCTAAAGCCGATTCGAAATCCGCCGCGTTCTCCACCAGACGCATTCCTTTTCCGCCGCCGCCGGCGCTCGCCTTAAGCAGTACAGGATAGCCTATTGCCTCGGCTCGATTCTTTAAATCGTTCTGATCCTTTCCGTAATAGCCCGGCACAACCGGAACACCAGCTTTCGCTAAGAGTTCTTTGGCCGCGCTTTTGTCACCCATCGCCCGAATTGCGGAGGGCGGCGGACCAATAAAAATGAGTCTGGCTTCGGTGCAGGCCATCGCAAATGCCTCATTTTCCGCCAAGAAGCCGTAGCCGGGATGAATTGCTTGAGCACCAGTCGACGTTGCGGCACGAATGATCGGCTCCAGGCGAAGGTAGCTCTCCGCTGCCGGAGCTCCGCCAATGTGAACGGCTTCGTCGCAGACTTCCACATGTCTCGCCTTTCGGTCAGCGTCGGAGTAGACAGCGACCGTTTTAATACCGAGTCGAGAAGCCGTGGCTGCTATGCGGCAACCGATTTCGCCGCGATTAGCAATCAGAATTTTTTGGAACATCACATTTTCAAGGATTCGAGTTGCTGCTCGCCGAATCCTGGCTCGCGGAGCCCGGCCCGTTCTGACGCCAAGCCGGTGATCGCTTTTCCAGAAAGGCGCGGATGCCTTCGCGTGCTTCCTCTGACGCTCGGGTTTGCGCGATCCTTTCCGCCGTGTCCAGCAAGACTTCTTCGGAGATAGGACGACCATCCATATCATGGATCAATTTCTTGGTCGTGGCGACAGCGTGCGGACCGTTTTGAGAAATCGCGGCAGCGATAGATTGAACCGTTGGATCTAATCGATCATCAGTTACCACTTCATGGACGAGCCCAATGCGATGTGCTTCGATAGCAGCAAATCGCTCGGCAGTGACAAAATAGCGGCGAGCGGCTCGGGCGCCGATTGCGCGAATCACGTAGGGGCTGATCGTTGCGGGAATCAGCCCGAGCTTTACCTCGGAAAGACTGAAACTTGCGGTTTCAGCAGCAACCGCGATATCGGATACGGAAATCAAGCCTACTCCGCCGCCAAAGGCATCTCCCTGCACCCGTGCAATCACCGGTTTCGGGCAGGCGTCAATCGTACGCAGCATGGCGGCAAGGCTGTAGGCATCGTCAAAATTTGCTGCGTAAGGCAACTCGGCCATGCGCTTCATCCAATCTAGATCGGCTCCAGCACTAAAACATTTTCCCCGTGCCGCGAGCACAATGACACGCGGTTCATCGCGATCTCCCAGCGCGCTGATGCAGTCCTCAAGTTCCGCGATCGCGATTTCGTTAAACGCATTAAACACTTCCGGACGATTCAGTGTAACGGTGGCTACCGGACCGGTCAGTGTAAGTTCGAGCGTTTGGTAATCCATGGCTAAGAAATGCGGAACGCGGAATGCGGATTGCGGAATGTGAAATCCGCAATCGGCGATTGCCTTAGTTCAAGCCTTGGATAATTCATGGGATTTCACATTTCGCAATCCGCATTCCCGATTTCTCTTTCACATTCGAAACAAACCAAACTTTGTTTCTGGAATTGATGCATTTAACGAGGCGGAGATCCCGAGTCCAAGAACGAGCCGAGTATCCCAGGGATCAATCACTCCGTCATCCCACAAGCGCGCACTCGCGTAATAAGGATGCCCTTGTCTTTCGTATTGTTCACGAATCGGCGCCTTGAAAGCTTCTTCCTCGTCGGCGCTCCATGTGCCGCCTTTGGCCTCAATAGAATCGCGTCTGACCCGCGCAAGCACCGAGGCCGCTTGTTCTCCACCCATCACCGAGATGCGCGCGTTCGGCCACATCCAGAGGAACCGTGGAGAATAGGCGCGCCCACACATGCCGTAGTTGCCCGCACCGAACGAGCCACCAATAATGACCGTAAATTTTGGGACCTGAGCGGTAGCGACTGCCACAACCAATTTGGCGCCGTGACGGGCGATGCCTTCATTCTCATATTTCCGGCCAACCATGAATCCGGCGATGTTTTGTAAAAAGATGAGAGGGATTCTTCGCTGACAGCAGAGCTCGATGAAGTGAGTTCCTTTCTGCGCCGATTCGGAAAAAAGGATTCCATTATTGGCAAGAAGGCCAACTGGATAGCCCCAGAGATGGGCAAATCCACAAACCAGTGTTGAACCATACCGAGCTTTAAATTCGGCAAATTCGGAACCGTCGATCAGACGCGCAATGACTTCACGGACATCGTATGGTTTACGGTGATCGGTCGGAATGACCCCGTACAATTCTTCCGGATTCGTGCGCGGTTCGACCGGTGTACGAATGTCAAGTTGTACCGGTTTAGTGCGATTAAGGTTCGCGACTATTTGCCGAGCTAACGCCAGCGCGTGAGAATCGTCTTGGGCCAAATGGTCCGCCACACCAGACAATCGGGTATGGACATCGCCGCCACCCAGATCTTCGGCGCTGACGACTTCACCAATTGCGGCTTTGACCAGAGGAGGTCCGCCTAAGAAGATTGTGCCTTGGTTCTTTACGATGATCGATTCGTCGCTCATGGCTGGCATGTAGGCGCCGCCGGCCGTGCACGAACCCATGACGACAGCGATTTGCGCAATACCTTGCGCAGACAGATTGGCTTGATTGTAAAAGATCCGACCAAAATGGTCCCGGTCGGGAAAGACGTCGTCCTGGTTCGGCAAGTTCGCGCCACCCGAATCGACCAAATAAATGCAAGACAACCGGTTTTGTGCGGCGATCTCTTGCGCGCGGAGGTGCTTCTTTACCGAGATCGGGTAATAGGTTCCGCCTTTAACCGTGGCGTCGTTACAAACGATCATGCATTCCCGACCAGAAACGCGACCAACGCCGGTGACGACTCCGGCCCCGGGCGCGGCATTGTCGTACATGTCGTAAGCTGCCAACTGCGATAACTCGAGAAACGGGCTGCCTGGGTCGAGCAAACGTTGTACACGTTCGCGCGGCAGCAGCTTGCCGCGCAAAAGATGTTTTCGACGCGCTTCCTCACCACCGCCTTGGGCCAGCTCGGCCACTTTCGTGCGCAGATCATCAACCAACGCTTGCATGGCAACGACGCTGGCTCGGAATTCTTGTGAGGTGGTATTAAGTTTAGACTCTAGAATTGCCATGCGTACGGCGTCGACTTTGCCAGAGCAGGGGAGAACTGTTTTTCGCTTTTGAAAACGTTACGCGTTTATTTGTTAGATTTACGCGTGATCTAAGCGTTTCCGTTTAGTCTATTCAAGAGAATGTTCCGTAATGTAATGCGGCGTCCATCGCCCGCTGATAGAAGGAAAGGAACCAATGCCCCTGCCCATAATCGATCCGCACCACCATCTTTGGGACCTTGAGCACAACCGCTATCCTTGGTTGCAGGCGCGTCCATTGGCACCGCGATTGGAAGGTGATATCGAGCCGATTGCGAAGACCTACGGTATCGAAGACTACTTGGCAGATGTTCAGAATCAAAGTGTCGTCAAGTCGGTACATGTAGAGTGTGGTTGGGACCCGGACGACCCAGTCGGCGAAACCGCCTGGCTCCAATCGGTCGCTGACCAATACGGTTTTCCTCATGGTATCGTCGCTCGCGCCGAACTTGACGCGCCCGACATTGAGAAGATTTTAGCCGGGCAGGCTCAATATAAAAACGTCCGCGGTATTCGCCACATTGTCTGCTGGCACCGCGATCCAGTGAAGTCTTACGGCTGCCGTCCTAATCTTTTGAGCGACAGCCAGTGGCGTGGCGGGTTTGCTCTTCTTCAGAAATTTGGATTCTCTTTCGACCTTCAACTCTATCCGTTGCAAATGGGTGAAGGCGTGGATCTAGCGCGATCGTATCCGGAAACTCTAATCATCCTCGACCACGCCGGTATGCCGGTCGATCGAGACGAAGAAGGAATCCGGACTTGGCGGGAAGGGTTAGGCGGCTTCGCGGCCACACCGAATGTGGCAGTCAAAATCTCAGGGTTAGGTGCCTTCGACTGGCGTTGGACAGTCGATAGTCTACGGCCATTCGTCCTCGAAACCATCGATACCTTTGGCATCGATCGATGCATGTTCGCCAGCAATTTTCCGGTCGACAAGCTCTATAGCGATTTCGATACGCTGTACGGAGCCTTTCACTCGATTACGCGCGACTTCAGTCCCGATGAACAACGACGGCTTTTTCATGATAACGCCGAGCGCTACTATCGGCTCTAGGCTCGGCATCTTGGAACTGTCCATGATCGACTCGCGGGAAATTCAGATTCTGCGCCACTTACGGCCAGCAGGCAGTGCCCTCCCGCTAAAAACTCTGTCCGAAGAAATCGGTGTTTCCGTTCTTGAAATGGAGAGCCTACTCGAATCGGTGGCCCAAGCCGGCTTTGGCTTCGATCGGACTGGAGGAGTGATCCGGCTTCTTTCCGAGCCCGACTCGTTAGTCCCGCAGGCAATCATGGCGCGTCTAGACACAACGATCATTGGCCGCGAGGTCCTGGTCTTTCGTGAGACGTCGTCAACGAACGACGTGGCGCGCCAGGCGGGAATCGGAGGAGCAGATGAAGGAATCGTGTTTTTCGCGCAGCAGCAATCCGCCGGACGAGGAACGCACGGCCGAGAATGGATCTCTCAACCAAATGAGGGGCTTTGGTTCTCCATCTTGCTGCGATCACAATTGCCCGTCGAACGATTTCCAATCCTTATTCAAATGGCAGCGATCGCAGCGGCGGAGTCCGTCGAGCTTTGGAGTAAAAAGCCTGCGATCATCAAGTCGCCGAACGACTTGTATCTGGATGGAGGGAAATTGGGTGGGTTTCTCTTGGAGACCTCCAATGGATGGGATTTCCAAGTCTTAGGCATCGGAATCAATGTGCGGTCTGCCCCACAGATCGAGGGCTATCCGACTGTCGCGCTAAACCAATTAACGAAATCTCCGATCCCGCTTGCGGAGTTGGCGGCCGAACTTTTGAACCGTTTCGAGACTTGGTATTTGAAAGCGCCTTTGGAAGCGGTAGCGCGAGCGTTCGCCGGGCGGGTTGGGTAGTCTCATGCTCTAGCCCTGGGGAGCGTGCGAGTGAGTGATTAGGTTAATGATTGGTGATTAGCAAATTAAACAGCGTCGCTGGTCGGAAGGGACAGGAATGCACGGCGTTCGGCGGTTGGCGCCAGCGGTAGACTTTCTATCGGTCTTCAAGGGAAAAATAGTTGGGGTTAGGATTGCTGAAGCTGAAAGATCCAGGAGCCGTGTTGGAGTTGATTGCGGTGATGGAGCTCGGCATTGTAAGGGGTTCGATCGATCCACATTTTGTA
>DATNNZ010000289.1:0-10208 GCA_035601575.1 Chthoniobacterales bacterium | reverse complement strand
CTTAAACCGAAGAAAGCTGAGAATTCAGAGGGAAGACCTGTGAAGTCGGGCGCGGCTGGCCAATGAAGATCGGATCATCTCTCGATAGCCCGGACGCTTGTTTTGGAAGCCGATTTTGGAACTTGCACAAGGTTTTCGATCGGCCCGCTAACTCAAACCCTGGCTTCTAGATTCTAGATTCAGTCTTGCCTCTCGTCGCTCCCCCGCCCTTCTTGGCCTTTTTCCGAGTTACCCGCCCACAGCTCGGGCAAAGGTTTGCTACCTCGCAGTTTTCGCAGTCAGGTTTAAGCGCTGTGCAGCGGCGACGGCCATGCCAGATCAACCAATGGCTGAAATCGGTCCAATCTGTCCGCGGTACGAGGCGCATGAGATCTTGTTCGATCTTTTCGGGTTCAGTTCGCTTGGTCAGTCCAAGCCGATGGGCGAGCCGAGAGACGTGAGTGTCAACCACGATGCCCTCGTTGATTTGAAAAGCATTCCCGAGCACAACGTTTGCTGTTTTCCGGCCCACACCAGCAAGCGCAACCAGCGCTGCCATAGTTGACGGTACCTGGCCCTGATGCCGTGCGACGAGATCCTTTGCCATCGAGCGGATGCTCTTGGCCTTGTTCCGATAAAACCCGGTTGACCGGATTGCGTTTTCCAATTCTTCCTGAGGAACGTCCGCGTAGTCTTGCGCGGTTCGAAATCGTTGAAACAGGTCCTTGGTCACAATGTTTACTCGTTTGTCAGTGCACTGGGCCGAAAGAACAGTCGCAACTAACAGCTCAAGCGGGTTCGTAAAATCCAGTTCACAATGCGCCGTGGGATAAACTTCGCGAAATCGCTCAATCAAACGGATTACCCGAATCGGCCGGCGAATAGTCTGAGCCTTAGCCGGTGCGCCGGAAGTGACAGATTTCATTCCGATCCAATTAATACCCGTTGTTCGGCAGCGAATCGATGCAAATGAATGAATTTGCGTCCGCCGGTATCATTTCGTCGCCGCTTTCGCCAGTCCGTTCTGCTGGAGAAAGCGCATGAAGTACGCACATTGTTGCTCATCGTAATATTTGCGCGCGCTCGTAAAGTATTGCTGGGCTTGTTTCTCTTGCGACTGCTTGAGGAGGACGGCAGCCCGGGCGAAGTAATAGGCGGGTGTGGTGCCGGGAAAAGTCATGTCATTGATCAGCTGAGCTGCCTGAGATTGGCGATTATCGAGAACATCAGTCACCACAATCTTGAACTGCAGCAACTCTGACTTGGGATCAACCTGCTGCAACTCCTCGTAGCGCGCCCGAGCATCCGCGTACTTGCCTTGCAACAAAAACACGTCAGCCAGATTGAGCTTAGCCGGATAAAACTTCTCGTCGGCGGCAATGGCCTCGGTGAACCGACCGGCCGCATCTTCGTACTTTTTTTTCTGTACGGCGATAACTCCGCGTAAGTTCGCGGTTTGTGCGCTGGCTGGCTCCAGCTTCGCTGCAACATCAGCTTGCTTATCTGCTTCAGTTAAATTCCCGGCCTTCAACGCTTGGGTAGCTTTTTTGATTGCGGCGTCATAGCCCTTGTCACCGGCCAACGCCGGAGAAAACGCAACAATCGAGCTGAACAGTATCCAAAACGTTCTTACCGACATTGTGATGGTTTGACCGCTGGCTATCCGCTATCGGTTCATCATAGCGCGCGGCCAACCGCTTCCGCAACACCGCGGACACGTCTGACCAGGTCATCAAAGTCTTTCGGTAGCAAAGATTGTTCGCCATCACTCTTCGCGAGTTCGGGAGCGTTGTGCACTTCGATCATGATCGAGTCAGCGCCCGCCGCAACGGCCGCTAATGCCATAGCTGGAACGAAATCACGAATACCAATTCCATGCGTCGGATCGACTACCACCGGTAAATGAGTTTCTGCCTTGAGAACCGGTACTGCATTCAAGTCCAATGTGTTTCGTGTCATTGTTTCGAACGTCCGAATTCCCCGCTCACAGAGAAGAACATTGAAGTTTCCCTCGCTTAGAATGTACTCGGCGCTCATCAGAAGATCCTTGATTGACGCCGCCATTCCCCGCTTCAACATCACCGGCAGTTGTGTCCGCCCGACCTCCCGAAGCAGTGAGAAATTCTGCATGTTCCGAGCGCCGATCTGGAGGCAATCCGCATATTCCGCGACCAATTCAAGATCTTTTGTATCCATCACTTCAGTGATGATCGGTAAACCTGATTCTCGTCGCGCCTCGGCTAACAACTGGAGACCGACTTTTCCGAGCCCCTGGAAACTGTACGGGGAGGTGCGCGGTTTGAAGGCGCCTCCACGCAAAATCTTCGCACCGGAGTCTCGAATCGAATGAGCGATCGAGAGGATTTGATCCTCGCTTTCGACCGAACATGGCCCAGCCATGACTACCACTTCCTTTGCTCCGACCACGACATCGCCTACCTTGACCCGAGAGGCCGTACCGCGGAATTCGTAAGAAACCAATTTATATGGCTTCAAGACCGGCATGACCGATTCCACACCCGGAAACGCCCCCAGCGGTTTCTGTCGGATCTTGTCTTCCGCTCCGATCACGCCAATGACAACTCGCATCTCGCCTCGGCTCACCTCGGCGCGCAGTCCCCAATCAGCGACCCGCGAAACAATATGTTGGATTTGCTCCTCGGTCGCATCCGGACGGGTGATAATGATCATGGCTAGAGAATTGGCAGTTTGGGTCGAAAAGATCGGTTCGCAACTGGTTTTCCGGGCGACCGGCACAGGCGGCCGGTGGCCGTGAATGACTTCAGGAGATGGAAAAATCGTACGCATAGATTGAAGGAAGGATCAGTTCTGACCGACGAAAAAAAGCGCGAAAGAGAAAAGCGCGGGTCAGAATCCGAACAAGAAGCGCCAATAATAAAAAAAGCTGCCTACAAACTCAAAAGAGGATGGCCTGCTGAAACAGGCAGCGTAGGCGTTCGATTTCATGATTGACAATTTAACCGATAACGTACCCTTCCCGATTTGCCAACAAAAATTCGTGGTCGGCGGGTAGGAGGGCGAAACCCGACTCCGCCAAGCCTACGTCGCGGCTCAGTTCTATGATCTTGCACACGCTGATTGTCAGGGCGCGCCGTAGTCTGCGAAGGCGGCCGACCCAGCGAAGACAGGATCTGTGAGCCTGGCATAGGGGATAACGGGTCTTAGCATATCGACGTATGGGAATTTTGGCCCGAAGGGCCGTTCGAAGGTAGCCCGCGGAAAACTTACCTGACGATGGTGATCCGTCCCATCGTGAATGCGCCGCGACCAAGCCGTCGCCATAGGCTCACAGATCCTGCCCTCGATGGATCTGTTTCGCCCCGCCAACCGCCAACCGCTAACTGCTAACCGCTAACACTTACCCCTCACAAGCCCAGCAGGTCTCGTTGCCAGCGCATGAGGACAGTCTCGACAGCTTCCGGTTCTCTCACGACCTTTTCCAGAGCACTCCTGGAAGCCAGCACGCTGGCATCTAACGTCAGCTCTGCGGCCAGTTGGTCGCGCTTAAGGCGAAGCTGCTCAAATCGCTTCTCTTGCTCGCCGGTTGGCCGCAGCCGGGTATGACGGTTTCTTTGCGGCCAATCCGCCTCCGGAATTTGCAGAGACTGATGAATCACTGATAGCAACCGTCGCCGTCGCGAGCTCGGAAGCCAATCGGGAACATCGAGACGTGAAGCGCTCAGAGCGGCTTCGGCCAATCCGACCAGATCTTCGTTCCGCATAATCTGGAATGGCGGGCGATCGGCCTGTTGAGCTTCTGATTCGCGCCAGTGCCACAGATCCCGCAGCACTGCCAGACCGCGGGTCGGAAGCGCGGCACTACCGGGAATCTTCCAGATCTTTTCCGGATCTCTCTCCCGATCTTCCGCGGCAGCAGCTACGGCACGGGTACATGATTCTTCGTACCAATGCCACCGCGAAGAGTTGCGCAATTCTTGCTCCAGTCTTTCCGCCAGCGGCAACAGATACTTGGTATCGTTTACCGCATAAGTAATCATTACATCGGTGAGCGGGCGGCGAGCCCAATTGGCCTTTTGGGAGGATTTGGGTAGCTCGATCGCGAAGAAATGTTTGACCAATGAGGCCAGACCGACCTCCTTCATTCCCATTAACCGAGCCGCAACGTAAGTATCGAATACCGGACCCGGAACAAATTGGATACCGCGTCGCAACATGCGCAGATCGTAATCGCAACCATGAAAAACGATCGTCCGACTCTGCAGAAAACGAGTCAAAATCCCGAAATCGAGTGGTTGAAACGGATCGACCAGGACATTCTGACTCGGTGCGGAAACCTGAATTAGACACAGCTTCTCATAATAGCAGTGGAGGCTATCTCCTTCGGTATCTACCGCGATCTTTGGCTCACTGGCCATTGAATCGCACCAACGCAGCAGTTGATCCGTGTCGCTGAGAGTCAAAACCTCCTCAGAATGCATGATTGGTAGCCTACTAACGGAGGGTGGTGAGCAAAAGCTCCGCATTGGTCTTGGTCGCCCGAATGCGCTGCAGAAGCACTTCCATCGCCTCGATCGCCGGAAGTTGCGCTAAATATTTTCTTAGTGCGGTGATCTTCTCAAACTCCGCCGGATGATAAAGGAGATCATCGCGCCGGGTGCCGGAGTTCAGGATGTGAATTCCCGGAAAAATGCGCTTTTCGAGCAGGGTCCGGTCCAAGTGGAGCTCCATGTTTCCGGTCCCTTTGAACTCCTCGAAAATAACCTCGTCCATTCTGCTCTCCGTCTCGATCAATGCTGTCGCCAAGATCGTAAGACTCCCACCCTCTTCAACATTTCGAGCAGCGCCAAAGAATTTTTTTGGTTTAAGTAGGGCTTTGGCCTCTACTCCACCAGACATAATCCGACCCTTCCCTGGCTGCAACGCATTGTACCCACGCGCCAGGCGGGTAATGCTATCGAGAAGAATCACCACGTCTTTCTTGATTTCAACGAGGCGTTTGGCACGCTCGCTAACCAATTCCGCAACTTGGACATGCCGGGTTGGCGACTCGTCAAAGGTCGAACTGAAAATCTCACAATCGAGACACCGTTTGAGGTCGGTAACCTCCTCCGGTCGCTCGTCTACGAGCAACAGAATCAAATGAATTTCCGGTGAATTCGCGCGGATTGCCAATGCAATTTCCTTCAAAAGAATTGTCTTACCAGCGCGCGGCGGCGCAACAATCAGTCCTCGTTGACCTCTGCCTAATGGCGTGATTAAATCCACCGCTCTGGCACTGATGCTTTTGGTTTTGTTGTTCTCGAGTAAGATGCGCTTATCGGGGAAAAGCGCCGTAAGTTGGTCGAATTGCTTCGGCTCGGTCCATTGTTCAATCGGAATTCCTTCGATCGCGACAACTTCCTCCAACGCCATGAATTTCTCCTTGTCGCGAGGCGCTCGGATGAAACCCTTTACCTTGTGACCGGGACGCAACCCAAATCGCTTGAGTACCGAGGCAGGCACGTAAACGTCTTCCGGACACGGATTGAAGTTGAATCGCTGCCACCTTAAGAACCCGTACACTTCGCCGGAAAGTTCGACCATGCCTTCCGCCAGGATCTTCGTCCCTCGCGTGCCGTATGCCTTTAACAGGTCGAAGACAAGCTGGTGCCGGGTGCGTTCGTGCGAGACTCGCAGTCCAAATTCGCGCGTCAAATCGAGAAGAAGCGTGTGATTAAGGGAATGGAGTCGATCCAGTTCTAATGAAGAGCGATCGGAAGAAAGATATTTCTCTCCCGGAACTTGGGCGCTCTCAGTTGGTTGACTCTCCATAACGTTCCAGCAATTCCGCACTCAGGCGATCAATTTGGGCAGTAGTGATTTGGGGCGGGCAGTCCGTCCAGACCAGGCGATCGCCGCGTTTAATTTTTTCCGCGAGCGGCATTTGTGCCGCGATCATGCTTTCCGCCAAGTCTAGCGCCAACCCACGCACTTCAATTAGTCTGTTTATCTGGGCCGATCGGCTGCATGCTGTAACAACGACCAAATCAAGGTGTTCTTCGGCTTTTGTCTCAAACAACAGTGGAATCTCGGCAAGAAGCAGGGTGCCGGTATTTGCTCGCTCCAGCCATGCCGATCGGATACGCGGATGCAGAATGCTCTCGAGTGTTTTGCGCGCTGACGGGTCCCGGAAGACTAAGTCCCGTAACCGTTCCCGTTGCAGACGCCGCTCGCTGTCGAACAGCTGCGCCCCGAAGACCGACTCAATCTCCTCTTGTACATGCAAATCGCTATCCGTCAATCTCCTGGCTTCAAAATCAGCACTAAACCATTCTACCGGCAGATGAGCAGAAAGCGATTTGTGGAGTGCGGCGGCGATCGTTGATTTTCCGGTCGCAATCCCTCCGGTAATACCGATTGCTGACATACTGCCTGGAAAACTCGCAAAAACGGCCGGTCCGGACACGCTTCCGACTACACGAAACGCTTCGTCGCCGATTTCTTAGGCTGTCTAAACCGCTAATTTATCCTTAAAATACACAATCGTCTCGCGAATTCCTGATTCGAAATCGACCTTTGGCTCCCAACCCAGCAGCTTTCTCGCACGAGTTATATCGGGTTGACGCACTTTCGGATCATCTTCCGGCAGCGGCTTGTTAATGATTTGCGAACCGGCCCCAGTAATTTCAAGAATTTTGCGGCCGAAATCAAGAATGGTCATTTCCCGGGGGTTACCGATGTTCACTGGCTCGTGATAGTCGCTCAGCGCGAGACGGAAAATGCCGTCGATCAGGTCGGAAACATAGCAAAAGCTCCGTGTCTGGCTACCATCGCCAAATACCGTCAAGGGTTCCCGGTTAAGGGCCTGACTGATAAATGCTGGAACAACTCGACCATCTTTGAGCCGCATCCGTGGCCCATAAGTATTGAAGATCCGGACAATTTTAGTATCCACTCCGTGATAGCGATGGTAGGCCATTGTCATCGCCTCGGCGAATCGTTTGGCCTCATCGTATACCCCGCGTGGCCCAATCGGATTGACGTTGCCCCAATAGTCCTCGCTTTGCGGATGGACAAGCGGATCACCATAACACTCAGAGGTCGAAGCCAGCACGAAAACCGCTTTTTTGTCTTTAGCTAGTCCCAGCGTGTTGTGCGTTCCCAGCGCCCCGACTTTCAATGTCGGGATTGGCAGCTCGAGGTAGTCGATCGGACTGGCCGGTGAAGCAAAGTGAAATACGTAATCAACCCGACCCGGTACGAAAATAAATTCGCTGACGTTATGACGAATGAACTGGAAGTCCAGGTTTCCGGCCAGATGGGCGATATTATCAGGGGAACCGGTAATTAAGTTGTCGATGGCGATGACGCGAAAACCTTCGGCAATGAGGCGATCACTCAAATGAGATCCAAGAAATCCGGCTCCGCCAGTCACAACCGCGATCTTCTTGGCAGAAGTACTCTCAAACATGGGCGAAGATTCCCGATCTCCCCTACTCTTGACAAGTTCTATTTCTGACCAAAAAAAACAGCGGAGAATGGAAAGGCTCAGATGTTAGCGCTACTCCCCGCCCGAGAATCTCGGGCAACTTGCCCGACGATCATTCTTCTTTTTTCTTCTCGTATGTGTGCCGAATATCCTCGGCCTGCGATGCCCAAAAAGCATCTTCTCCGATGTTTGTTGAATGATCTCCCACCCGCTCGAGAGCGCGCGCGATTAAAATCAGATTGATATAGGATTGGACCCGACTCGGATCGGCCGCGATTCGCTCCATGAATCTATCTGCCACTTCCTTGTTGAGCGAATCCAGTACTCGATCACGTGGTTTGAGCTGAAGCGCCATTTCAGCATCGCCGTCAACAAAAACCTTCATCGCGTCGTGGAAAATACCCAATGCTTCACGAAATAGCGGCTCCAGCAAAGAGGCTTCCGGGACATTGGATTCCTTATTCAATTTCTTGGCTCGGCGCGCAATCAGCACTGACTGGTCGGCTATCCGCTCCAGGTTGACGCTCAGTCTCATCGCCGAAATCACGTGCCGCATGTCGGAGGCCACCGGGTGAAACCGAAGCAAAATCTCGACCCCTTCCCGGTCTACTTCCTTTTCGAGGAAATCGACTTCTTCGTCGTCAGCAATTGCCAGATTGCAGAGATCGCTGTCTCTTTGCAAGAGCCCTTGCATCGAGCGATTCAATAACCGCTCGGTCAGGCTCGACATCATCAAAACGCTATTTCGGAGAGCGGTCAGCGCTCCCTCAAAGCTGGTGCTGATATGCCTGCCAAGCGTCGCCATTTTTGTCGTTGCGCCTCCACTCAATATCGTCGTTCCCGCGCCAAACTATAATTATATTTTCGAACACCAGCATTACTTTTGTGTGACTTTTTGATGTATCCGATACACTTACATTCGTTCCGGAACGTCGATGCCGAGCAGATGCAATCCCAGTTTCAACGTCCGCGCAAATAAGTCGCTAAGCAGTAACCGTTGGTCTCTTTGATCGGTCTCTGCGCTGAGAACCGGACACTGTTCGTAAAAGACGTGATAATCGGCGGCAAGCTCATAAAGATAATTGGCCAACACGTTGGGACGGAAACCGTCAAGGACCGCCGGAACTACCTCGCCAAACTGTAACAGTTTCTTCGCCAGTTTTTCTTCCGCCGGAGTACCAAGCTCGACCTGCGAAGGGGGGTGAAACTGCTCCTTCAGTCGGCGGAAAATTGACCGGCTGCGAACGTAAGCGTTCTGTAAATAAGGCGCAGTATTCCCTTGGAAAGAGAGCATTTTGCCCCAGGAAAAAACGTAATCGGTAAGACGGTGCTGCGACAGCTCGGTGTATTTGATGGCGCCAATTCCAAGGATCCGACCGATCTGTTCAACTTCTTCTGGAGCTAGCTCCGGATTCTTTTCCACTACCAGCGCTTTGGCTCGAGTCACCGCCTCGTCCAGCAATTCCGTGAGCGGAACTGAGTCACCGGACCGCGTCCGCATCAGCTTCCGATCTTCCCCCAGAATACTTCCGAACCCAACATGCTGCAGGTCCAACCTCAGACCTAGCTTTCGGGCCAAACTGAATAGCTGCTGGAAATGAAGCTGCTGAGGAGTGCCGACGACATACCAGATTCCGTCCGGCTTCCACCGTCGAACTCGGTATTCCAGAGCGGCTGTATCGGTAGTGGCATAGCCAAAACCGCCGTCTGATTTGCGGACCATGAAGGGCGCATCGGACAGCGTTCGATCCCAAACGACGACTGCGCCTTCGCTCACCTCTGCGATTCCCGACTTCAGTAGACGGTCGACCACCCCCGAAAGCTCGGAATGATAAAAGCTCTCTCCCAGTTGCTGGTCAAACTCAACTCCGAGCGTTCGATAAACGCGGGCAAACTCGGCTTTCGAAAGCTCAATACACTTTTGCCAGATGGCACTGTTTTCCCCATCGCCTTGCTGCAACTTGATGAGTTCATTCCGGCACACATCGAGAATAACTGGATCCGCCTTCGCCGCGGCATCGGCAGCTCGGTATAGACGCACCAGCTCGTCCACCGGGTGGGTCGCAAGGGCAGCTTCGTCGCGCAGATTTTTCCAACCGTAAATGACCTTACCAAACTGTGTTCCCCAGTCGCCCAAGTGATTGTCGGTAATCACGACGTGCCCAAGGAATCGGGCAACGCGGGCCAGTACATCGCCTAGTACGGTTGAGCGAATGTGCCCGACATGCATCGGTTTTGCGATATTCGGCGAGCTGAATTCGATGATTAGCGTTTTCGGAACATCGGTCTTGCCCACCCCTAGACGCTCGTCGGAATAGGCTTGGATCACTTGCGCGGCGATGAATTTCCGTTCCAGCTTGAAATTAATGAAACCAGGGCCAGCAACTTCGGGAGGCTCACTGATACCGCTCACCTCAATTGCCGCAGCAATCCGGCCAGCAAGCAATCGTGGATTCTCTTTGCGTTCCTTGGCCAAAACCATGCCGGCATTGGTTTGATAATCCCCGAAGCGCGTGTCAGCGGCGGGAACTACCTGGATTGTTTGATCCACCGGCAGCCCTAAGCGGCGAAGAGCAGTATGAAGCCGCTCTTGTAGCCTCTCGATGACGGTAACCATCGGCTCACGAAGCCTGAGGCTTGGGGGCCCGATGGTCGAAGATGGCTAGTATTTCCTCGGCGGAATCGGCTCGGCCGAGTTGCTCGCGAACAGATTTGTCGTTCAGAAACTTTGCGATGGCCGCCAAGGTCCTCAAGTGAACTTGGAACTGGTCTTTGGGAA